>NZ_JBQQCE010000501.1:0-7084 GCF_052245645.1 Streptomyces sp. KR55
GGGTTGCGGTAGTCGCGGGCGTGGCGGAGGTCGCCGGTGTAGGTGTCCCGGCCGGTCCAGTCCGGGAGGCGCGGGGTGTGGTTGTGGCCGGTGGCGACGACGACCGCGCCGCCGGTCAGTTCGCGGCCGCCGGTGGCGTGCAGCAGCCAGCCGGTGCCGTCGGGTGCGCGGTCGACGCGGGAGACCTCGACGCCGGTCACGATCTCGAGTTCGTGGTGCTCGGCGTACATCTCCAGATACCGCACCACGTCGTCCCGCGACACCCACCGCCCGAACCGGCGCGGCATCGGCAGCCCCGGCAGGGCGGACAGCCGCCGGGTGGTGTGCAGGTGCAGCCGGTCGTAGTGCCCCCGCCAGGACGCGCCGACCCGGTCGGACTTCTCCAGCACGACCGCACGAATGCCGTGGGCGCGCAGTGCGTAGGCGGCGGAGAGCCCGCCGGGGCCGCCACCTATGACGTAGACGGGGCGATCGGCGGGGGCTGTGGAGTCGGGCATGTCCCGGAGCGTACTGACGGAGCTCCCGCGCAGTCTCCAGGAACGGTCACTTCGTGGTGGCCGACTTCTTGGGGTTTCCCGGAGCGCAGTAGCTGACGTACCGTCAGGTCCATGGACACGATCTGGCTCAGCGGTGCGCAGTGGCTGGCCGTGCTCCGCATAGGCCTCGGGCTGTGGTGGCTGGAGAGCTGGCGGCACAAGGACAGGAAGGGCTGGTTCGAGCGGGGCACCGGGATCGCCTGGGCTGCGGACGTCGCCGCCAAGCACCGCTGGAACGCCGTGCGTTCGGGATTCGAGCTCGTCGTCGCGCCCCGGCCACGGGTGATGGCGTACGTCGTCGTGTATGCGGAACTCGCCCTGGGGCTCGGGCTGATCGCCGGATTCCTGACCCCGCTCGCCCTCGTCGGCGGGCTGCTCCTCAACGCCCTCTACTTCACGCTCATGATCCACGACTGGGCCGAGCAGGGGCAGAACCTGATGATGGCGCTGATCTCGACGGTGGCCCTGTTCGGGATGTCCTGGCAGGCGTGGTCCCTGGACGCGGCGCTGGGGTGGTTCGGGTGAGCGCGCGCAACGACGTCCGGTGCCGGTGGTTCCATTGAGCGCGCGCCACGACCAGCCGGAGACCGACGCCTTCACGCGGACGTACTGGGACGCGGCTGCGCAGGGTCGGCTGCTGGTGCGGCGGTGCGGGGCATGCGGGCGGGCGCACCACTACCCCCGGGAGTTCTGCCCGCACTGCTGGAGCGAGGACGTGACCTGGCAGGAAGCGAGTGGCCGCGGCACGCTCTACACCTGGTCCGTCGTCCACCGCAACGACCTTCCGCCCTTCCGGGAGCGCACGCCGTACGTCGCCGCGGTCGTCGACCTCGCCGAGGGGCCGCGGATGATGACGGAGGTCGTCGGCTGCGCGGAGGGTGAGCTGCGGGCCGGGATGGAGCTGACGGTCGCGTTCCGGGAGGGTGTGCCGGTGTTCCGGAGTTAGGGCGTATCCGGCGGATCATGCCGGAATCGCGGGGTCTGGCACGCCCATCTGCCGCGTTGTCGTCGGTCGCCGACTCCCCCACGCTCGACTTCTCCCCCACTCTCGACTTCGCTCGAGCGGGGGGACCCCCATGCGCGGGAGGGGCCCCATCGCGTCGACTCCCTCCTCCGCCTTGCAGCTGGACGCACCAGACCCCGCTCACCTGCGCCGATCAGTCACCGCCCCTTGGAGCCGACCTGATCCGCCGGACACGCCCTAGCCGTAATTCCGGGTGAGTCGCCACGGCTGACGGGATTGAATGGGCCGATGTCCCTCATACGCGCCCAGTCCTCAGCCGCCCGCCCCTTCCCCGAGCTGAACGGCCACGGTCTGCGCCTGTGCCGCTGGGACCCTTACTCCGACGCCGATGCCGGGACCTGGCTGCGCGGGCTGTCCGATCCGGAGTTCCAGCGCTGGAACACCCCCCTGAAGCCGGTCACGGACCTCGACGACGCCCGCGCCTCCCTCCGGGCCAAGGCGGAGAACTGGGCGAACGGCACGAGCGCGTCGTTCCGCGTCACGGACGCCGCCACGGGCACGACCCTGGGCCATATCGGCGTCAACGAGATCGACCACGTCTTCCGTGTCGCCCGTGTCGGCTACTGGATCCTCCCCGAGGCCCGCGGCCACCGTGTCGCCACCCGCGCCCTCACCCTGGCCGCCCACTGGGCCCTGACGGACCTGGGCCTGCACCGCCTGGAGCTGGGCCATGCCCTGGGGCACGACGCCTCCTGCCGTATCGCCGAACGGTGCGGGTTCCCCTACGAGGGGACCCTGCGCGGAGCGATGTGGGAGGCCGGGCGGCGCGACGCGTTCCGGGACGTGCACCTGCACGGCCGTCTGGCGACCGACCCGGCGGTGGAGCCATGACCGCGGGCCCCGGCCGGCGTTCCGCCGAGGATCACGGCCACAGCAGCTGACGGCTCCAGCCGTCCTCCGTACGCCGGTAGGCCAGCCGTACGTGCCGTCGTCGGGCGTCGCCCTGGAAGAACTCCACCTCGTCCGGCTGAAGGCGGTAGAGCGTCCAGGTCGGCACCAGGGCGTCAGGGTCGTCCTGCGCCCGGGTCCAGGCCGCCTCGGAGGCGAGGGTGAGTTCCTGAAGGGAGCCGAGGGGTTCGCTCTGGTGCCCGGTGAGCGCGGCCGCCAGAGCTCCGGTGGAGCGGGCGTGCAGGTCCGCCTGGCTCTCCTCGGCGGGGGCGGTCGTCACCGGGCCCCGGACACGGATCTGACGTCCCTGGACGGGCCAGTAGAAGGCCAGGGCCGCGTACGGGCGGGCGGTGAGGTGGCTGCCCTTGCGGCTGCCGGCATGCGTGGCGAAGGACCAGCCGTGGGCGTCGGCGCCGTGCAGCATCACGATGCGTACGTCCGGCCGGCCCTCCTCGTCCGCCGTGGCCAGGGACATGGTGTGCGGCTCGGGCTGGCCCGCCGCCACCGCCTGCGCGAACCAGCCGGTGAACAGGGGGAGGGGTTCGGCGGGTGCGGTGGCGGGGTCGAACGGCGGCAGCTCGGTGACCTCCGGGTCCCACACCCGCAGCGACCTCAGCAGCTCATGAAGATCCGGTTCCATGGGCCGAGTATCCCCGCATCGACGGAGCGCCCACGGAGTGGACCCCGCACCTACACCGTTCCGAGGTCCGAGGAGACCCACCGCTCGGGCCGCATGCGGATGACGACGTTCTCGCCGTGGTTCTTCAGCGCGAACTCGACATAGCCGTCGACCTTCTCGGCCGGGAGGTAGCGGGCGGAGACCTCCCGGAGCTGCTCGACGGTCGCGGGAGTGGTGTCGACGACCGGGCCCTCGACGGAGACGTAGCGGATGGTGGGTTCGACGCGGTCGACCATCAGGGTGAAGCGGCCGGCCGCCTTGATCAGCTGGTGCTTGCGGGAGTCGAGCCCGGTCATGATCCACACGTCGCCACCGGGTGCGTACTGGTACCAGATCGGCACGGTCAGCGGTGCCCTTCCCGCCTCCCCGTTCACCGCGAGCGCGGCGATGTGCGGCTCGGCCAGAAACTGCTCGCGTTCCTCACGGGACAGTGCCATGTTGCTCTCCTTCGAGTGCTCCAGGTCCGCGGATTCCGCCTGTCCGTGTCAGCATGTCGCGGGCCGTCCCGTATTCCGGGATGCGCAGCCGGTGAGTCGACACGGGACGGATTCAGCCACGCCCCAGGACCACCGTCCCCGAGGAGCAGAACCAGCCCCCCGTCCCCGAGACCACCCCCAGCCGGGGCAGCCCTCCGCCCCTGGCGCGCACCTGGCGCTCGCCTGCCTCCCCCCGCAACTGCCGCACCGCCTCCACCAGCAGGAACAGCCCGCGCATCCCGGGATGCTGGGCCGACAGACCGCCCCCGTCGGTGTTCACCGGCAGTTCCCCGCCCTCGACCCTGAGCCGCCCCTTCTCCACGAACGCCCCGCCCTCGCCCTTCCCGCAGAAGCCGAGGTCCTCCAGCGTCACCAGGGTCATGTACGTGAACGCGTCGTAGATCTCCGCGAAGTCGACCTCCTCCGGGTGCACCCCGGCCCGCTCGAAGGCCAGCCGCCCGCTCACGGCGGCCGGGGACACGGTGAAGTCGGGCCACTCGGACAGGGCGGCGTGGGAGATGTGCTCGCCGGTGCCGAGGATCCACACCGGAGCCGTGCGGCAGTCCCGTACGTACTCCTCGGCGGCCAGCAGCACCGCCGCGCCGCCGTCGGAGCGGATGCAGCAGTGGAGCTTGGTGAAGGGGTCGGCGATCAGTGGGCCGGACAGGACGTCGTCGACCGTGATCGGGTCACGGAACATGGCCTCGGGGTTGAGGGCGGCGTTCGCCCGTGCCTGGACGGCGACCTCGGCCAACTGCTCGAGGGTCGTGCCGTGTTCGATCATGTGGCGGCGGGCGGCCATGGCGTACTTGGCGATCAGGGTGTGGCCGTAGGGCACCTCGAACTGGAGCGGACCGCGGGCGCCGAAGGAGAGGGTGCCGGTGCGCCGGCCCGCCCTGATGTCCGCACGGGCCGTCGAGCCGTAGGCCAGCAGCACCGCGTTCGCATGACCGGCGGCGATCGCGTCGGCCGCGTGGGCCGCCATGACCTCCCAGGTCGAGCCGCCGACCGAGGTGGAGTCGACCCAGGTCGGGCGCAGGCCCAGGTAGTCGGCCACCTCCACGGGCGCGAGCGTGCCCGTGCCCGCGGAGGCGAAGCCGTCGACCAGCGCGCGGTCCAGGCCCGCGTCGGCGAGGGCCCGGCGGGCGGCCTGGGCGTGCAGGGTGTACGGGGTTGCCTGGTCCACACGGCCGCAGGAGGACAGGGACACGCCCACCACGGCGACTCTCCGGGTACGGGAACGCATGGATCTGACGGTACATCAGATAACTGCCACCTCGGCAGACCTGGGCACCTCCGGTCCGACGGCCTAATATGACGCGCCGTCAGATCAGGGAGGTCCGCCCATGGACGCCAGCTTCACCCCCGAGCAGGACGAGATCCGCCGCACCCTCCGTGACCTGCTCCGCCGCACCTGCGGCCCCGAGCAGCTGCGGGCGGCCCTCGACACCCCGGCCGGACACGACCCCCGCCTCTGGACCGACCTCGCCGCCCGCCTCGGCCTGCCCGGCCTCGCACTGCCCGAGGCCTACGGCGGGGTCGGCTGCTCGGTGACCGACCTCGCCCTCGCCACCGAGGAGACCGGCCGGGCGCTCGCCCCCTCCCCCCTCCTTGCCACGGCCGTCCTCGCCGCCCCCCTCCTGCTGGCCCTCGGCACGGACGGCCAGCGCGCCGGCCTGTTGCCCCGCATCACCTCCGGCCGCCTCACCGCCGCCCTCGCCGTACCCGGCGCGCACCTCGCCACCGCCCTCGCGCTGACCGGTGGCAACCGGGGTGACTGGGCGGGCGGCGGCCGGGCGGGAGGCGTGCAGGCGCGGCGGCGCGGGGGCGGCTGGCGGTTGTACGGGGAGGTCGGTCAGGTGCTGGACGGGCACAGCGCGGGGCTGCTCGTGGTGGCCGCGCACGCCGGGGGGTTCGCCCGTTCGCGGACCCTGTTGTTCCTGGTGCCGGGGGATGCCGCCGGGCTGGTCCGCGTACGGCAGACCGCCCTGGACGCGACCCGCCCGCAGGGCCGTCTGCAACTTCGGGACGTGGCAGCCGAGTTGCTCGGCGAGGAAGAGGCCGATGTCCTGGACGCCCTCGCCGCCGTGGGGAACACCGCCGCCGCCGTCCTCGCCGCGGAGGCCGTCGGAGCGGCCGACCGTGCCCTGGAGCGGACTGTCGAACATGTCGGGCAGCGGGTGCAGTTCGGGCGGGCCATCGGCTCGTTCCAGGCGGTCAAGCACCGCCTGGCCGACGTGTACGTCCAGGTGCAGGCGGCCCGCTCGGCGGCGTACTACGCGGCCTGGGCGACCAGCCGCGGTGAGGCCGTCGGCGGGCTCGCCCTCGCCCAGGCCCTCCAGGCGCTGCGCACCGCCGCGGCCGAGGGGATCCAGCTGCACGGCGGCCTCGGCTTCACCTGGGAGCACGACGCGCACCTGTACTTCAAGCGTGCCGCCGGCGACGAGCTGCTCTTCGGGCCGGTCCACCGGCTGCGCGCGCACGCCGCCGACGCGGCGGAGCTGTTCGAGGGGAGGGTGGCCGCGAACAACATGGCGGCGGGCGGTGGTCCACTTGGGTGAACCACCGCCCGCCTGACAGGACTTGGGGTTGGTAAAGGCGTCTTCCGTTGCTCCGGGCTACTTGGTCGGCTTCCGGCCGGTGATGCCCAGGTGCACCAACAGAGCCAGATTGGGCTTGAGTTCGGCCTGTTTGACGCCCCAGGACTGGAAGCCCTTCTGGTGCGAGGCGACCGCCGCGAGCATCGCGACGATCGAACCGGCCATCGCCGCAGGGTTCACGTCCTTGTCGACCCGGCCCTTGGACTGCAACTCGGCGACCGCGTCGACCAGGGAGTTGTTGACCGAGTTCAGGATCTTCATGCGGATCTTGTAGAACCGTTTGTCGCCCTCGGCCGCACCGAGGTCGACGACGCGCAGGATCGCGTCGTGCTTCCGCCAGAACTCCAGAAAACCGTCGACGAGTTCCTGAGCCGTCTGCCAGCCGGCCTTGCCGGTCCAGGAGCGGCCCGCCAGCAGCTCCGTCAACCCGGCGCCCTCGGCAGCCATTTCCTCGGCGATCTCCAGGACGGCGCCCTCGACGTCCGGGAAGTACTGGTAGAAGGTCGCGGGCGAAGTGCCCGCCTTCCTGGCGACATCGATGACTTTGACGTCCCGGTAGGGGGAGGAGCTGAGCATCTCGCTGAGGCAGTCGAGCAGCTTCTGCCGGGTCGCCTGCCCACGCCGACCGGCCACGCGGCCGTCGACGGTACGCACTTGTCCTGTCATGTCGTCAGCTTACCGAGGGGTGATCGGAGCGCTATTCGGCCGACTGCAAATGGGGTGCATGGGGGAAATGGGGGTGGTGTGGCTGGTGGGCGGGGTGCGGCTAGGGCCTGTCCGGCGGATCAGGCCGCAGGAAAACGGCGGCGCTCTCCAAGCGCAAGTGAGCGGGGTCTGGTGTGTGCAGCTGCAAGGAGGAGGAGGGAGTCGACGCGATGGGG
>NZ_JBQQCE010000502.1:0-7076 GCF_052245645.1 Streptomyces sp. KR55
ACCTTCAGGCCCGCCGCGACACCGTCGACGTCGTCGACGACCAGCGCGGGCAGCCGACCTGGAGCGCCGACGTCGCCGCACGCATCGCCGACCTCGGCCCCCGCCTCGGCCCCGCCCTGCACGGCGTCTTCCACGCCACCAACTCCGGCGAGGCCACCTGGTACGACCTGGCCCGCGAGGTGTTCGGCGCGATCGGCGCCGACCCGGCCCGGGTCCGCCCGACGAGCAGCGCGGCCTTTCCCCGCCCCGCGCCCCGGCCCGCCTACAGCGCCCTCGCACACGGCCGTTGGCGGGAGGCCGGCCTGCCGCCGCCGCGCGACTGGCGTGCCGCGCTGCACGAGGCGCTATCCCTGATTCGCCCCTGATTCGCCCCCGATCCGCCCCTGATCCGCAAGGAGTCCCGAAAGGAGCCCCGTCGTGAAACGCCATGAGTTCCTCAGGGAACTGCACAAGGTCACCGCGAACCGCAACTACCTGGAGATCGGCGTCAACGACGGCCGCAGCCTGCGTCTGTCCCGCGTCCCCAGCATCGCGGTCGACCCCGCGTTCAAGGTGGTCACCGAGATCCGCTGCGACGTCCACCTCGTCCGGGCCACCAGCGACGACTTCTTCGCCCGCGACAACCCCCTGGCCCACCTCAAGGGCGGCCGCCACCCGCTGCGCAACCTGCGCCGCGGCCGCAGCCCGCTCGGCCACTGGCGGCGCACCACCCTCGACCTGTCCTTCATCGACGGCATGCACCTGTTCGAGTACGCGCTGCGCGACTTCATGAACATCGAGCGGCACTCCGACTGGGGAAGCGTGATCGTCTTCGACGACATGCTGCCGCGCAGCGTCGACGAGGCTGCCCGCGACCGGCACACCACCGCCTGGACCGGGGACGTCTACAAGCTGACCGAGATCCTCACCCGTCACCGGCCCGACCTGCTGACGGTCCTCGTCGACACCCAGCCGACCGGGCAGCTCGTCGTCTTCGGCGCCGACCCCACGAGCACCGTGCTGCGCGACAGGTACGAGGAGATCGTTGCCGAGTACGACGTGCCGGACCCGCAGAAGGTGCCCGAGACGATCCTGGAGCGGGCGGGCGCCGTCCGGCCGGAGGACCTGCTGGGCGCCGGTTTCTGGCCGCTGCTCGCCCGCGCCCGCAACCTCGGAGTGCCCCGCGGCCGAGGCTGGCCCGCCCTGCGGCGCGCGGTGGAGGAGGTCACCCTCCTGCGCTGAGCCCGCGCAGCCGCTCGTAGTGGGCGACGCAGTCGTCGTACGAGGGGAGCAGCCCCGCCCGGCGTACCTCGGCCAGTGACGGGGCCTGTGCGTCCTTGGGCGACAGCACCGGCGACACGCCGTCCGGCCAGGCGATGTCCAGCTCCGGGTCCAGCGGGTGCACGGCGTGCTCCCGCTCCGGCGTGTACGGCGTCGAGCACAGGTACACCACCGTGGCGTCGTCGGTGAGCGCCATGAAGGCGTGCCCGAGCCCCTCCGCCAGGAAGAGGGCGTGGTGGGCTCCGTCGTCGAGCCGTACCGCCTCCCACTGCCCGAACGCGGGGGAGCCGACCCGCAGGTCGACCACCACGTCGAGGACGGCACCGCGCACGCAGGTGACGTACTTCGCCTGACCCGGCGGCACCTCGGCGAAGTGCACCCCGCGCAGCACGCCCCGTCGAGAAACTGAGCAATTGGCCTGTGCGACGGCGAGGTCGTGGCCGGTCGCCTCGCGGAACTCCGCGCCGCGGTACCACTCGTGGAAGCTGCCCCGGTCGTCCGGGAAGACCTTGGGCTCCATCACCCACGCACCGTCGATGTCCAGCGGGCGCATTCCGTCACCTCCTCGCCGTTCGCACTCGGTTCGCCGCCCTCCGCAGCACCCGCCGTGCCCGGCGGGCCAGCCGCCCGGGAAGGCTCGGCCGGGCCGTGCGCACCACCCGGACGCCACCGGCCCGGCCCCGCAGGACGACGGGCAGTGCCAGGAAGCGGGGCTCGTCGGCGTCGCCGGAGGCCGGGCACAGCGCGGTCCGCCACGTCGTGCCCGCCAGGTCTCCGACGGGCAGGAGGGTGTCCAGGTGTCCGCCCGGCTCGAGGGTGCCGGGCGCGTCGATGCGGGATGCGGGGCCGGTCAGCCGCAACCGCACGTCGGTGGCGTCCGGGACGTACAGCGGCATCGTCCACCGCAGCCGGCCGCCCGATACGCCGACGTCCCGCGGCCCCGGGCGGCCGAGGTCCAGTCGGCCGCGCGCCGGGTCCACGTCCAGGGAGAGGTTGGCGTGCGGCTCGGTCCAGTACGGCAGGACCACGCGACCGGCCACGACACCGGCGTACGGCGCCGACACGTCACGCTCTCGGCCCAGCCGGCACTCCTTGGTCCAGCCGCCGGACCTGACGCGCACGAAGACGTCCCACAGCCCGCCGTCCACCGGGCCCCCGCTCGCTGCCGTACCCGGGTCGACGGTGGCTGTCGCGCGCAGCACCAGCCGGACACGGCTGCCGTCGTCCACCGGCACGGTCTCCCGGGTCACCTCCACCGGCTGGAAATACGAGGCGGAACTGGAACGCTCCCGCAGCACCACATCCAGCGCCGACTTCCCGAAGCGGGCCACGCTGTCCGCGCCCAGCCACTCCACCGCCTCGGCCAGGTCTCGCGGCGGCCCGTCGAACGAGGGCGGGGCACCGTCGGCGGGACAGGTCATCGGCTCGCCGTTCAGTGTGTACTCGGCGGTGAGGCCCACGCGCAGCGCGCCGTCCCGCCACTCCACCCGCTCCGCCCGGCCCACCAGCCCGACGGCGGCCTCCCACTCGGCGAAGGCCACCACGTCGTCGAACCGCCCGGCGGCGGCCAGCGCGGCGACGATGCGCTGCGTCGGCTGGAGCCCGGCCGCGACACCGGGACCGAACCGCTCGACGACGACCTCGTGGATCTGCTCGAACAGCTCCTGGCGGAAGTCCTCCGGCAGGGCGAGGAAGCGCCGGCCGCGCAGCCGCTCGACCATCTCGACGCGCAGCCACCGCCGGAACAGCCGGTCGCGCAGCGCACCCGGCTCGGTGTACCGCTCGACGACGTCCAGGGCCTCCCGGAGGTTCTTGAAGTACCCGGCGGGATCGAAGCGCTGGAAGCCCGCGTTGGAGGAGTCGTCCCGGCGGACGTGGTAGTAGCAGACGTAGTCGCTGAGCACCGAGACGTTGTCGGCACGCAGATACGCCTCGGTCACGAAGACATGGTCCTCCAGCCGCCGTCTGCCCTCGGGAAACCGCAGCCCGGTGCGGTCCAGGAACTCCCGGCGGACCATCTTGTGCGGGGTCAGACTGTCGATCAGCGGGGCGTTGTCGACGGTGGCCCGCGGCCGGTTCGTACGGAACAGCTCCACCGGCACGCCACGGCCCCGGCCCGCCATCTTGCCGACCACGACGTCGGCGCCGTTGGCCATCCCGTAGTCGTACATCCGTTCAAGGGCCTCGTCGCCGAGGTGGTCGTCGTTGTCCACGAACATCACGTACTCGCCGTGCGCGGCGGCGATGCCGACGTTGCGCGGCTTGCCCGACCAGCCGGAGTTCTCCTGGTGGATCACCCGCACCCGGGGGTCCGCGGCGGCGAGCTGGTCCAGTCGGGCGGGTGTCTCGTCGGTGGACCCGTCGTCCACGAAGATGACTTCGTATTCGTCGGGCGGCAGCGACTGCCGCAGCAGCGAGTCGACACAGTCCTCGATGTAGCGCCCCGGGTTGTAGACCGGGACGACGACGCTGACCTTGACCGGCATGGGCTCCAGGTCCCCTCGGGGTCGCTTGCCGTTTACGGAACGGTTCGGTACGCGTTGCCAGATGCTAACCCCGCCGAGGCGGTCGACACCCTCTGCGCGCGGCGGCCGTCCTACGCTGAAGCCGTGCGTCTGCTCCTGATGTCCGACACCCACCTGCCGAAACGCGCGAAGGAACTGCCGGCCCCGCTGCTCGCCGAACTCCCGCACGCCGACGTCGTGTTCCACGCCGGGGACTGGGTCGACACCGCCACCCTCGACCTGCTGGAGAACCGCTGCCGCCGGCTCGTCGGCGTGTACGGCAACAACGACGGCCCCGAGCTGCGCGCCCGCCTTCCCGAGGTGGCGTACGCCGAACTCGACGGCCTGCACTTCGGCACCGTCCACGAGACGGGCCCCGCCCAGGGCCGCGAGTCCCGCTGCGCCGCCCGCTTCCCCGACCTCGACGTCCTGGTGTTCGGGCACAGCCACATCCCGTGGGACACCACCGCCCCCACCGGCCTGCGGCTCCTCAACCCGGGCTCCCCGACCGACCGCCGCCGCCAGCCCCACTGCACCTACATGACCGCCACGCTCACCGACGGCCGCCTCACGGACGTGACCCTGCACCGGCTGCCGCCGCGCTGAGCGCTGTTTCGCCCGGCCGTGCCCGGGCACCCAGGACGCTCGACGCACGAGCCGTCGTCGACACCGAAGCCGACGAGAGCACGAGGTCGGGTGTGGATCATGCAGCACGACGCATTTATCGGCCAGGTGCAGGCCAGGGCCAGGCTGGACAGCCGGGGTGCGGCCATGGGGGTCGTCCCCCCGCTCGAACGAAGTTGAGAGTGGGGGAGGGCCACCAGGGCCAGTCTGGAGACGCTCGCGGAGCGGGTGTCGTCCAGAGTCGCCGAGAAGGCCGCGGCTCAGCTGCCGCACGAGATCGGTGAGCATCTGCGCCGGGTCGCCCACGCGCCGGATGAGCCCCCCCACCGGCGAGCGGATGAGCGAGCGGACCTTCTTCACCCGGGTCGCGGAGCGCGCCGGGACGACATATCCGAAGGCCATCCACGAGGCCCGGTGCATGATCGAGGTCGCGGAGGAGGCCACCGGCGGAACCCTGGGCCACCAGGTCCGTCCCGCCCTCGACGAGGAACTCGGCTCCGTGCTGTTCGCGGGCAGCAGCGGAAAGCCGTGAGGCGCCCTCGGACGATCACCGGCGCACTCCACGACAGCGTCTGACCACGACACGGTTCCGCACCACTCAGGCCCGCCTCCGCCGCCGTGCGCGCGCGACCGCCACGACCACCGCGACGGCCGCCGCCACACCCACCGCAGCCGCCACGCGCTTAGCCACGGCAGGACCGGCCGCGCGGAGCAGGTCCAGGGGTTCCGACGGCTCCGGGACCTCTGCAAGGTCCACAGGGCGGGGCTCCGCCGTCGGCGTCGGCTGCTCGCCGGCCCCCGCGGGCGCCGGCGTGAGCCGCTCCGACAGACATGCCGCGAACTCGCCGACCAGCCGGTCGCCCACCTCCGCCAGCACCCCGCGCCCGAACTGGGCGGGCCGCCCGGTCACCGCCAGATCGGTCCGCACCGACACCGCCGTACCGCCGTCGCGGCCGGTCAGCGTGCTGGTGACCGTGGCCCGTGCGGTGCCGGGTCCCCGGGTCTCCCGCCCGCTCGCCAGCAGCACCATGCGGTGCGCCGACTCGTCCTGCTCCTCGAAGACGGCGGTGCCCCGGTACGTCACGGTGACCGGTCCGACCTTCACCTTCACCGAGCCCGTCACGGTCTTGCCGTCGTACTCCTCCACCGTCGCCCCCGGCAGACACGGCGCGACCCGCTCGATGTCGAGGAGCGCCCGCCAGGCCTCGTCGACCGACACGGGCACGGTGAACTCGTGGTGCAGCTCCATCTGTTCCTCCTCAACGGCCGCCACACATCAACGGCCGACGATCGGCGGCTTACGGCGACGGGTGGACCGCGCCCTCCGTGGCCGTCAGCGGAGCCCCGCTGCCACCCCAGCGCAGCGCGACGATCTCGGCGGCGACGGACACGGCCACCTCCTCGGGCGTACGGGCCCCCAGATCGAGCCCGACGGGCGAGCGCAGCCGGGACAGTTCACGCGGGGTGAGTCCGGCCTCGGTGAGCCGTTTCTCCCGCTCGTCATGGGTACGGCGGCTGCCCATCGCCCCGATGTATTCGGCGGGCCGGCGCAGCGCCTCCTCCAGCAGCGGCACGTCGAACTTCGGGTCATGGGTGAGCACGCAGATCACGGTGCGCTCGTCGGTTTCGGTGCCGTGCAGGTAGCGGTGCGGCCAGTCGACGACGACCTCCACGCCGGGCGGGAAACGCTTGGCGGTGGCGAAGACGGGGCGGGCGTCGCACACGGTGACCCGGTAGCCGAGGAAGTCGCCGATGCGGGCCACCGCCGCCGCGTAGTCGATCGCGCCGAACACCAGCATCCGCGGCGGCGGTGCGAAGGAGTGCAGGAACACCGAGACGGTGTCCTCGCGCCGTTCCCCGTGCGGCCCGTAGTGCCGAACCCCCGTGGCGCCCAGGGCGAGTTCGCCGCGCGCGTCGGCGGTGACGGCCACGTCCAGGCCGCTCGCACCCAGCGTGCCGGACACCTGGTCCGGCCACACGGCGAGCGTGGCCCCGCGCGGCGCCGGCCCGTCGATCACGGTCGCCACGGTCACCGGGCGGCCCGCGGCGACCGACTCCGCGA
The DNA here is from genome assembly GCF_052245645.1 of Streptomyces sp. KR55. Lineage (NCBI taxonomy): Bacteria > Bacillati > Actinomycetota > Actinomycetes > Kitasatosporales > Streptomycetaceae > Streptomyces > Streptomyces sp. KR55. The sequence continues at coordinate 6,451 of NZ_JBQQCE010000502.1, forward strand.
CCGCCCCGAAGGACGGGTCGCGCTCGGGCGTCACGGGCCGGACCAGCACGGTGATCTCGCCGCCGCAGGTCAGCCCCACCGCGAACGCGTCGTCGTCGCTGTACCCGAAGGTCTCCAGCTGTGCCTCGCCGCTCGCCACCACCTCCTGGGCGAGCTCGAACACCGCACCCTCCACGCAGCCCCCGGACACGCTGCCCACCACCTCGTCGTCCGGTCCCACGGCCATCGCGGCGCCCGGATCGCGGGGTGCGCTGCGGCTCACTGCGACAACCGTGGCCAGGCCGAACGGGGCCCGGGCCGCGTACCAGCCGCTCAGTGCCGGAAGGATGTCTCGCACGCTCCGCTCCTCTCACCATGGCCGCGCACCACCGCCGCCAGCCGCTCCAGCGCCGCCAGGCTGTGCCCTTCGACAAAGGCGTCCACGCTCGGCAGCGCCGCCGCCATCCCGGCCGCCAGGGGCACGTAACCGGGGCGTGCCTTGCGCGGATTGGCCCAGATCACCTGGTGCGCCAGCCGGTGCAGGCGCCGCATCTGGACCCCGAGCAGCTGCGGATCGTCGCGCTCCCAGCCGTCGGACAGCAGCAGCACGACCGCGCCGCGCGCCATGCCCCGCTGCCCCCAGCGAT
>NZ_JBQQCE010000503.1:0-7070 GCF_052245645.1 Streptomyces sp. KR55
GTCGCCGGCTGGGGTCCGTAGACCGCTTCCAGGGCGCGGGTCACCTCCAGGACGACCAGCGAGTCCACGCCGTAGTTCTCGAAGGTGAGGTCGGGGTCGAGCTGGTCGGGGGTCATCTCCAGGACGCGGGCGAAGACGTCCGTCACCTGGCGCAGGGTGTCGTCCTGGGAGGCCGGGGAGACGGGGGCGACCGGGGCCACGGCGGAAGCCGGCGCAGGGGCCGGAGCCGGGGTCCGCTTCGGCTCGCGCTCGGCCGCCGGAGCCTGCCCGTCGCCGGGCACCACGCCGTCGCTGACGGCGGCGATGACGCTCTGGAAGGCTGGTCCGGCCTCCGTCGTCGGGGCAGCCGCGCTGATGTCCGTGAAGCCGCACGCGGCCAGCGCGTCCCGCCACTGGCGCTCGCTCGCCAGCGGGGAGCGGGGCATGCGCTGCTCGGGGTCCGAGAACAGCCACCAGCCGGCCGTCAGGCCGAAGATGAGCGCCAGCTGGTGCCGCGCCCGGGTGCCCTCCACCAGCAGCAGGGCGCCGCCCCGCCGCAACAGCCGCTTGGCCCCGGTCAGCGTGTCGGACAGCCGCCGGGTGGCGTGCAGGACGTTGGTGGCGAGCACCACGTCGTGGGCGCCAGGGGTCAGGCCCTGCCCGGCCGGGTCGGCCTCGATGTCCAGCACCTCGAAGCGGGTGAAGGGGTACTGCGCGCCGAAGCGGTTCCTGGCCTTGCGGACGAAGGCCGGGGAGACGTCGGTGAAGACGTACTCGATGCCGTCGCCGTAGGGGGCGAGGGCGGCGAGCACGGCCGCCGTGGTGCCGCCCGTGCCGGCGCCGATCTCCAGGATCCGCACCGGTGCAGTGGGGTCGGCGGCCCGGTGGGCCTCGACCTGCTCGGCCACGAGCCGCGCCACCTCCCCGTTGCAGCGGTCGGTGACCGGGTCGCCCCGGTAGACGGCAGCCACACGCTCGGCGGAGCCGTCGGGGAAGAGGACCTCCATGGCGGGGCGGCGGCCGGTGAGCACGTCGGGCAGCGCGGTCAGGCAGTCACCGAGGAGCGTGACGACCGGCGCGAGGGATGGATGACGTGCCGTCAACTGACTGAATTCAACGACGAGTTCCTCCTGGGGCGCGGTCCTGCGGCCCGTCGGGCGCAGGCGGCCGCCGTCCGTGACGGTCAGCCAGTCCGCCTCGGCCAGCATGTCCAGCTGCGCCTGGAACAGCGCATCGTGCTCGGGCACCACGCCCAGGCGGGCGGCGAGTTCCTCCCGGGAGGCCTCGCCCGCGCCGAACAGGCCCGCCCGGTCGAGCACCGACGCCAGCAGGCGCAGCGCCAGCTCCTCCGCCTCGGCGACCGCACGCTGGTGCGCGGCCAGTTCACGGTCGGCGCCGGGCGCGCCCGGGAAGCGGACCTCGGGCAGCGGGTCCGGCGCACCGCCCGGCAGCACGCTCAGGGTGCGGTCGGGGTCGATGCCGAGGTTGTCCAGGATGGGCCGGTCGGCGTCCAGGGCGAACACCTGGGACAGCCCGGCCGCGAGGGTCCGCTCGACGACGGCCATGCCCTGCTCGGCGCTCAGCGGCCGGATGCCGGCGGCGCCGAAGCGGCGCAGCACCCGCTCCCGCTCCGGGTCGCCGCCCGCGTGCCAGTAGCCGAGGTTGAGGACCCGCACCGGGAAGGACAGGGTGCGGGCGGCGTGCAGGGCACAGGCGTCGGCGAAGGTGCAGCCGGCGGCGTAGCCGGCCTGGCCGTGGTTCCCCTCGAACGCCACGCCGGACGAGTAGAAGAGCGCGAAGTCCAGCGGCACCTCGCGCACCGCTTGCAGCAGGCTCCAGCCCGTCCTCCGGCAGCTCCCTCAGCACCTGGTTGACCAGCACCATCGCGGCGTTGATCACCCCGTGCAGGGCGCCGAACTCCTGTACGGCGAGATCGACGGCCTCCTTCAGCGCGTCCGGGTCGGTGGCGTCGAGGGCGAGGTAGCGGACCTCTGCGCCCGCCTTCTCCAGCTCTGCGACGGTCTGCCGCCGGGTCTCGTCGAGCGGGGAGCGGCCGACCACGACCAGCTTCGCTCCGTAGGCGCGGGCCAGGTGTCGGCAGGTGTCCCGGCCGACGGCGCCCAGCCCGCCGACGACCAGGTAGACGCCACCCGGGCGGAACCGGGGTGCGGCGGCGGGCAGTTCGACCCGCTCCAGGGTGCGCACCCGGCGGACGCCCGCGCGCAGCGACACCGGCACCGGCCGGGCCGGGAACGGCTCGGCCACGATCGCGTCGGCCGCATGGGCGGCCTCCGCCGCGCGTACGTCGACGAGCGCCACGCGCAGCGCGGGGAACTCCTTGGCCGCGACGGCGGCCAGGCCGGCGGTCCCGGCGGCCCACGGGGAGGAGTCGTCGCCTGCCTCCAGCGGGTGGACGTCCGTGGTGACGACCTTCAGGCGTGTCTCGCGCTCCAGCAGGCCGTGCCTGGCCAGCGCCCGCACCAGGCGGTACAGGGCGACCGGGCCCCGGTCGGTCAGGGCGCGCAGCTCGGCGCGGCCGGCGGGCTCGCGCCCGGGGGCCGTGGCGAGGAAGTAGACCAGGTCCGGTGCGCCGGATCCGGCCAGGGCGCGGTCGAGTTCGGCGTCCGCGAGGCCTCCGGGGCCGACCGGGAGCCGTCGTACGTCGGCGCCGTGGTGGGCGCGGGCGATGCCGGCGGCGGGCTCGGCGTCCAGCCGCTCCCCGACCAGCAGCACGCTGCGGGCGGCCGCGGCGCGCTCCTGGGCGGGCCGGGCGGTCCACACCGGCCGGTGCACGACCACCGCGGACGGTTTGGCCTCGCGGTAGGTCAGGCCCTCGAACCGGACCCGTACCGCGCCGGTGTCGTCGCAGAGCAGCACCTCGCAGCGGTCGGTTCCGGTCTCCCGGACGTACGACCAGCCGGTCGTGGGGACTGCGCCGAACACCTCGACGCGGTCGGCCGCGAACGGCAGCATCGGCCGGGCATGTTCGCCCCGGCGGCGGACCAGCAGGGCGGCGACGGTGTGCAGGGCGGCATCCAGGACGCCCGGGTGCAGGGCGTGCGCCGGGTCGTCGCCGGCGGGCTCGCCGATCCGGCCGAGCACCTCGTCCCGGCCGGTCCACACCTGCCGGACGCGGCGGAAGAACGGCCCGTACGGCAGTCCCTGCCCGGCCAGCGCCCGGTAGAAGGAGCCTTCGCCCGGGCCTTCGTCCAGGCAGGCGCGCAGCGCGGTGACGTCGAGGGGGGCGGGCGCGGCCGGGGCGGCGGCGAGGCGGCCGCAGGAGCGTACGGCGTCGTCGGCGCCGCGGATCTCGTACCGGTCGCCGTCGAAGGCTACCGCCACTGTCTCCTCGGCCCCGCTCAGGGCCAGCGGGACGACCCAGCGGACGTCTACGCAGGCCCGCCCGGCCAGTCCCCCGCTCGCCTCGGCGACCAGGTCCAGGTGGCCGACACCGGGCAGGATGGGCCGCCCGTCGACCACGTGGTCGCGCAGCACCGGCTCGTCGGCGGCGAGCCGGCGCTCCCACCGGCGCGGGCCCTGCGCAGGGGCGGGAGCGGGCGTGGTGTCGAGCCAGTGCCGTACCCGCTCGAAGGGGTACGTCGGCAGCGGCACCCGGCGGCGCTCGGCGGGGCGCAGGCGGTGCAGCAGATCCCAGTCGACGGTGACGCCCGAGACCCACAGCCGGCCGAGGAGGTCGTCGGCGCCGGCCGCGATCTGGGTGGCGAGGAAGTCCTCGCCGCCGATGCCGTCGGTCAGCAGGCCGGCCAGCGGCGGGTGCTGCTCCACCCGGCCCCGGTGCAGCCACTGGCCGCCCTCGCCCCGGCCGACGGCGGCGAGCTTGCCGGCCGCGTCCGCGAGGTCGGCGGCGACGAACGCCAGCCGTGCGGCGAGGGGTTCGCGGCCCACGCGCAGGGTGTGGGCGACGTCGGCCAGCCTCGGGGCACTCGGCTCGGCGAGGGTGCGACCCAGGTCGGCCGCGCGGGCGCGCAGCCGGTCCTCGTCTCGGGCGGACAGGACGATCAGCTCCGCCTGCTCGGGCCCGGCCGGGGCCGGCTCGGGAGTCATGTACTCCTCCACGACGACGTGCGCGTTGGTGCCGCCCGCCCCGAACGAGCTGACGGCGGCGCGGCGCGGCAGCGGACGGCCGTCACCGTCGTACGCGCGCGGCCACTGCGCCGTCTCCCGCTGCACGGTGAACGGCGAGCTCTCGAAGTCGATGACCGGGTTGAGTTCCCCGGCGTGCAGCGTGGGCAGCAGTGTGCCGTGGCGCAGCTGCAGGACGGCCTTGGTGAGCCCGGCGATCCCGGCGGCGCCCTCCAGGTGGCCGATCGCGGACTTCACCGAGCCGAGGGCGCAGAATCCCGTGTCGCCGGTGTGCCGGGCGAAGGCCTGGGCCAGCGCGGTGTGCTCGATCGGGTCGCCCAGGGCGGTGCCGGTGCCGTGCGCCTCGACACAGCCGATGGTGCGGGCGTCGATGCCCGCGGCGGCCAGCGCCTGTTCCACCAGCGCCTGCTGGGCCTGCGGGTTGGGCACGGTGTAGCCGCTGGTCCGGCCTCCGTGGTTGACGGCGCTGGCACGGATCACGGCGTGCACGGTGTCGCCGTCGCGGACCGCGTCCGCCAGCCGCTTGAGCACCACCGCGCCGACGCCCTCGCCGGGCACGTACCCGGTGCCGCCCGCGCCGAAGGCCCGGCAGCGGCCGTCGGCGGACAGCATGGTCTTGCGGCTGAGGTGCACGTACTTGTCGGGGTGCACGGCGCGTTGACGCCGCCGGCGATAGCGTACGAGCACTCGCCGCGGCGGATGCTCTCGCAGGCCTGGTGCACGGCGACGAGGGACGCGGAGCAGGCGGTGTCGATCACCATGCTCGGGCCGCGGAAGTCACCGAAGTAGGAGACCTGATTGGCGATGGCGGAACGGTTGGCCAGCACGACCTGGTGGTTGCCGCGGGCTGACTCGGCGGCAGCGAGGATCGCGTAGTCGTCCCACATGACGCCGACGAACACGCCGACGTCGTGTCCCTGGCCGCCGTGGCGGGGCGCCGGGATCCGGGACGGCGGGTAGCCGGCGTCCTCCAGCGCCGACCAGGCCGTCTGCAGGAAGAGCCGCTCCTGCGGGTCCATCGTGCGGGCCTGCTTGGGCGCGATCTGGAAGAACAGCGAGTCGAAGGAGTCCACGTCCGACAGGAAGCCGCCCCAGCGGCTGTAGCTGCGGCCCGGTGCGGCCGGGTCCGCGTCGAACAGGGCGTCGGCGTCCCAGCGGTCCGCGGGGACCTCGGTGACGCAGTCGCGGCCCTCGGCGAGGTTGCGCCAGAACTCCTCCAAGGTGTCCGCCTGGGGGTAGCGGCCGCTGATGCCGATGATGGCGATCGGCTCGTCGGCGTCCCGGCGGGCGGGCGGGGTGTGCGGGTCCGGGGCGGGCGCGGGCGCGGGAGCGGCGTCCTGCCGCGACAGCTGCGTCTTCTGCCGCGACGGCTCGGTCTCCTCGGGGAACAGGCGGGTGACGGCGTCGGCCTGCTCGGCGAGGATGTGGCCGGCCAGCTCGTCGACCGTCCGGAACTCGAAGAACACAGTGCCGCGCAGGCCCGGGAAGTCCTTGCCCAGCAGCGAGTTGGACTCCATGACCAGCACCGAGTCCAGGCCGTAGTCGTCCAACGGGACGCGGCTGTCGAGGCGCCCGGCGGGCAGCTTGAGCACGCCCGCGAGGACCTCGCGCAGGTGCTCCACCAACCGGTCCCGGAGCCGGCCGGCGCGGGCGGCGGCGACGGGCGCCGGCGTGACGGGCCGGGACGGGGCGGGCGTACCCGTCAGGGCGGCGTCGACGGCCGCCGGGTCGCCCCAGGCGGGCACGAGCCACGAGGTGCCGGGGGCGAAGGAGCGAGCGAGGAGGTCGAGGCCCGCTTCCGCGGTCAGCGCCCGCATCCCGCTGCGGCGGGTGTACGCGGCCAGTTCCTCCTCGCGGACCAGCCCGTCGACCCCGCCGACCGCCCAGAGCGGCCAGGCCAGGGACAGACTGCGGCCGTGCCCCTCGCCCCGGCGCACCCGGCGGTCGCGGAGCACCGTGTAGAGGTCGGCGAAGCGGTTGGCGGTGGCATAGCCGGCCGCTCCGAAGTCACCGATGAGGGAGGAGACTGAGGAGAAGACCACGAAGAGGTCGAGAGGGTCCTCGCGGGTCAGCCGGTCCAGGTGGACCAGGCCGTGTGTCTTGGCGCCGAGCAGCCGGGCGAAGCGCTCCCGGTCGCCGTCGGCGCGGCCCTCGTCGGCGACGCCCGCCAGATGGAACACGCCGTGCAGGGCGCCGAACCGGTCCCGGGCGGCGGCCAGCGCCGCGCCGAGTTCGTCGGCCCGGGCCACGTCGGCGCGCAGCGCGAGCACCTCGGCACCGAGGCCGGTCAGCGTGCGGTGCCAGGCGCGGGTGCGCTCGTCGGGCTCGGAGCGGCCGATCAGCACCAGCTTGGCCGCGTGGGTGCGGGCCAGATGCTCGGCGAGGACATGGCCGATGGCACCGGCGCCGCCGGTCACGACGTACACGCCCCCGTCCCGCAGGGGGACGTCGGCCGGGGTGGCCGGGCCTGTGAGCGGGCGCAGGGCCCGTACCTGCCGCTCGCCGGAGGCCGTACGGCGGACCTCCAGGCCTGCGGCGCGGGGTGCGGCGCGCAGTTCCACCGCCACGGCCTGGGCGACCTCGGCGGCCGGGGCCGCAATATCAACGCCGAGGGTGAGCAGTTCCAGGCGCGGCGCGACCGGCCCCGTGGAGCGGGCGAACCCGGCCAGGGCGGCCCACTCGGGCCGGTCCTCGCCGGCGTTCCGCGTGTGCAGCACCAGGCACCGCACCCGGCCGGGCAGCACGCCGGTGCGGGCCGCGTCGAGCACGTCCAGGACGGGGGCGCAGGCGCGGTCGAGCAGGTCGGCGGGCGAGCCGTCGTCCGCGTCGCCGAGGACGACGGCGAGGTCGAGCCCGTCCTCGTCGGCGAGGGAAGCGAGTCGGCCGGTGTCCTCGCCGACGACGACGCGCCGCCACACGCCCGTCGCGGCCAGCGCGGACTCCAGTTCCGGGTGGCGGCCGAGCAGGACGAGGGTCCCAGCGGCGTC
>NZ_JBQQCE010000504.1:0-7039 GCF_052245645.1 Streptomyces sp. KR55
CGAGGGCTCGGCCGGCCACGCGGTGGACGCGCCCCTGGCGCTCGGCGTGGCGTTGGGCATCGCCGTGGCGTCGGGACTGTGGTGGGTGTACTTCGACGGTGACGAAAGCCGGGCCGACGCCGAGTTCGAAAAGGCCACCGAGCACCGTCGCCAAATGCTCGCCTACTACGCGTTCACCGGCGCGCATCTCGTGATGATCGTCGGCGTCATCCTGGTCGCAGCCGGCCTCCGGCGGTCGGCTTGCCGACCTCCTTGAGGGCTGGGGTGACGTTCTCGTCGCTGTCGGCGTGCAGCCCCGTAACCGGCGATGTGCCGGTCGGCGGCGATGAGATCCATCAGGTCGAGCACCGGCTGCCTGCCACCGGTGAATCCCAGCGAGGCGAGCATGCCGTGGCGGCGGACGTTGCGGAGCAGCTCGCCGAAGCGCGCACCGCCGACCGGGTCCAGGGCCAGATCGACGCCTTGGCCGTCGGTGAGGTCGGCGACGGCCTTGTGGATGTCCCGCGAGGACAGGTCGATCGCCGCCGTCGCCCCGGCCTCGATCGCCCGGCGTGCCTTGTGCGCGGAGGAGACCACGGCGATCGGCTGCGCCCCGAGCGCCTTGCTCGTCTGCACCACGGCGTGTCCGACTCCTCCGGTGGCCCCGGAGACGAGAGCGGACTGTCCCGGTTGCACATGCCCGACCCGGGTCAGGGACAGGTACGCGGTCAGGTAGTTGACCGTCAGCGCCGAGCCTCCGCATGCACGGGTGTTGGCGGCCAGCCCTGGTTCCCCGTCATCCACAAACAGCGGTACCTGTGTTTTCGACAAGGTGAAGCAGAGCCGGTGGGGCGGTGAGATGGGGAGCCGCTGGTCCGGCAACGAGATGGGGAGCCACCCTGTCTGATGGTGTGTGACCTGCCGCTGTTGGAGTCGTGGGGCTGTGGGCTGACCGGCGGAGCAATCAGCGTCTGGACGCGGGTGACGGTTCTGCGTCGGTATGCCTGCTGGACCGAAGGGTGGCGAGGCCGAAGGCCAGTCCTCCGGCGATGAACCAGGGGTTCCAGAGGGCCAGCGTCCAGGCCCGCTGCCCCCCGCTCACGGAGGTGTCCAGGTGCGTTGTGTTGGTCAGCAGCAGCACCTCGATACCGATGCCACGGGCCAGTAGGAGGGCACTGACACCCCACCCCAGCCACCTTGCCAGCAGCGCGGGAACGCCCCGGAGCCTGGACCGGGCAAGCAGCCATGCCAGCAGGGCGCCGAGGAGGCAGAGCGCACCCACACCCCACAAACCGGCTACGACGAACCACAGCGGGCGCTCGGTGGCCAGCGGACCGGCGGAGATGCTCAGCCCCACATCACCGCCGACGGCCCAGTAGAAGTGCAACCCGGCGAACGCGGCCGCCCACAAGCATGCGATACGCCCCCACAGCGTGGACGGTTCTGCGCCCGTTCCCTCCGGTTCGCGATTCACCGCCGGCCCTCACGGGCGTCGCGCTTGTCAGCGCACGGGCCGTCCGCTTCCTGCGGCAGCACGATGAACGCGGTGCCCTTGGCCAGGTCGATGCTGGAGCGGGGCGGCGCACCGTCGCTCTCGTCGTCCCGCCGCAGCAGCTCCACCCTCCGCTGCTCCAGCTCTACCGCCTTGTTGCCGTTCACGACCGCCGTGAATTCATCGAAGGCCGTGCTCGACAACGACCGCCCCGTGCGCCTCTGTAGCCACGGGATCAAGCCCAGCCCCGTGAACCATCGCCACGCGCTCTCCACCAGGGCGAACAAGACCAGTAGACACACGAACGCCGGGAACGACATGGCCCACATCGCCACAGCTGGCCCCCATCATCCTCAACACAGTTGACGGTCGGGAAACGGCGGAGGGGTCGGCGTCGTTCCCATCGGACGTGCGGACTGGGAGAACTCGGGACGCCGGCCATCGGTTCGCGCGTGGATCGCTCGCACAGACACTCCGGCACCCAGCCCGGCAGCGTCGTATGTCACCGGACAGGGGTGGCTCCCCATCTCGTTGCCGATCACGGACCTGTGCCACGGTCCAACTCCGCCACGAACAGAGCAACGTGGCTCCCATTCCCATTGCCCGAGTGGCTCCCGTCCATCCTGTCGAAACAGGTACCTGCGTGAATGCGCCCCAGCTTGGCATTCCTAGGGCCCCTAGGTTATAACTAGATGCCCTAGGATTTTAGGGAGGACGCATGGCGCGGGCCGGGCTGACGGCGGAGCGGGTAACGATCGCGGGCGCCGAGCTGGCGGATGAGGTCGGGCTCGCCCAGGTGACCATGTCGCAGGTGGCGCGGCGGCTCGGCGTGAAGGACGCGAGCCTCTACACGCACGTCCGCAGCCTGGAGGACTTGCGCGGACGGATCGCATTGCTGGCGGCGGACGAGAAGACCATCCGTATCGCGGAGGCGACCGCCGGGCGGGCGGGCAAAGACGCACTGGTCGCGTTTGCGAACGCTTGGCGGGAGTACGCCCACAAGCACCCGGGCCGCTACATGGCGACGCAGACCCCGATCCAGATCGACCCCGAGCTGGCCGCACAAGCGCCCGGACCACGGCGCGCGGTCGAGCTGACCTACGGCATGCTGCGCGGCTACGGACTGGACGAGCCCGACCTGACCGACGCGGTCCGATTGCTGCGCAGCACATTCCACGGGTTCGTCGCCCTGGAGGCCGCGGGCGGGTTCGCACACGAGCGTTCGCCGCAGCACACCTGGGTCCGCGCCCTCGACGCCCTGCACACCCTCCTGGAGCACTGGCCCCCGTCCCGAGAAGGAGAATCCTCATGACCGACCCGACCATCGGCAGCCTGCGCGTGAACGGCGCGACCCTGCACTACGAAGTGCGTGGCCGGGGCCCGCTCCTGCTGCTGATCCCCGGCGGGACGGGCGGCGCGGCCTCCTTCGACAGCATCGCCGACGACCTGGCCGCCGAATACACCGTCGCGACCTACGACCCGCGCGGCCTGTCCCGCAGCACCCTGGACGACCCCGCGGCCGAGCAGCGAGTGGCCGAGCACGCCGATGACGCGTTACGGATACTGGAACTACTGTCGCCCGATGAGCCCGCCCGGGTGTTCGGCGCCAGCTCGGGCGCGATCGCCGCCCTGCACCTGCTCACCACCCAACCCCAACGCCTCGAACGGCTCGTGGCACACGAGCCGCCGGTAGTGGAGGTCCTGCCGGACGCCGCAGAACACCGCGCGCTCATCGCGCACGTGCAGGAGACGTTCCACACTCAGGGGCTCATGCCGGCGATGGCCGTGTTCGCCGCGGGTCTGAAGAAGGACGTCGACACCACCGAGCCGAAGGCCGAGATCAAGCTTCCGCCACAAGCGGCGGCACGGGCCGAGCAGACGATGGCCGACCTGCCGTACTTCGTCGAGCGCATCGTGCCCAGCTTCATGGCCTACGTCCCGGACATCCACCGGCTTGAGGCGCTGTCGGACCGGCTCATACTCGCCTGCGGCCAGGACTCACGCGGCGAGCTGCCCTACCGTCCTGCCGCCTTCCTGGCCGAGCGCCTCGGCACGGAACTCCGGCACTTCCCCGGCGGGCACACCGGCCTGACCACGCACCCCGCCGAGTTCGGCGAACTCCTTCGGAAGACCTTCCGCGCCTAGACCTGAATCCCACTCATCTCATCCTGGTCAACCCCATCTCATCCTGGTCAACCCCATCGAAGTTGGTCACTGAACGTCACATCCGCAACCAACCATCTCTGGGGAAATCCTCGTGGCCGCTGTCACACAGGCCCCGAACCCGGTGACCGCGTCGCTCTTCAGTAGCGAGGTGAAGCCGACGCCGCGCTCGCGCAGTTCGGCGACCATGTTGATGAGGTCCTGGAGGCTGCGGCCGTAGCGGTCGAGGGAGGGGACGACGAGGGTGTCGCAGGGGTCGAGGAAGGCGTGGCACGCCTTCAACTCCGGCCGCAGCACGTTCTTGTCGGACTTCTTGTCCGCGAAGATCTTCCGACACCCCGGGGCCGTGAGGGCGTCGAGCTGCCGCTCCGGCTTCTGCCCGCCGGTGGACACCGGGGCGTATCCGATCTTGATTCCGGTGCGGACGAGCGGCTCGGCGACGAGGAGGCCCGGCTCATCGGCCGGATCGAGGGCGGTCATGACCCCGGATCAAGTCAGAAAACGGGGGTCCGGGGTTGTTGAACGACCTTGGTTTTTGAAGGGGTTCTTGAAGGCCCTGCGGGGTCCGGGCGGCCACGCAGGGCGATCTTCAGAAAACGAAGGTTTCTTGAAGCCTGGCGGCTCAACGAACCGATAATCGGTTGCCTGTTGGCGATGGGGGTGGATGCAATGTCCGGCATGATCACCCGGGTGTGCCCGCCACGGCGAGATGAGATGAACGCGTACTACCGGGCCTTGCCCCTCTGCGATCCGGGCAAACGGCAGCCGAATCGTCACACGGGAGACGCCAACGCATGAATACACCACCATCGCCACCTGGAGCGGAGCGGACTGACGGATCATCCGTCCGGATCGGCGCTCTCGTTCCGCTGACTCGGCCCGGCTGGGTCGAGGCAGGCCAACACTTGCTCGCTGGACTCGAGCTGGCCGTATCCGAAGTCAATGACGCCGGCGGGATCGCCGGAAGACCACTCGAGCTGGTGGTCCGAGACACCGCGGCTGATCCACAGAGGGCCGCGGCGGCCGTAGATGAATTGGCCCGCCTGGGCGTGGCTGCCTTGGCGGGGGAGTATCACAGCGTCGTCGCTCGCGCCGCTGCCGCCAGGGCCGACGCCCTCGGCCTGCCGTTCCTCTGCTCGTCAGCGGTTCTCGACGCGCTCACCGAACAGCCGACGCAATGGGTCGCGCGCCTCTCCCCGCCGCAGTCCCGCGGCTGGCAGATCTACGCGGACTTCCTCCTCGGCGCGGGCCACAGTCGCATCGCCGTAGCATTCCAGCCGAGTGTCTACTGGGCATCCGGGACCCGCATTCTGCGGGACTACCTCGCTTCACGCGGCGGCACCGTCATCGAACTCGACATGCGCGCGCTCACCCCCGCGGCCGTGTGCGACGAACTCGTCGACCATCGCGCGACAGCCCTCCTTCTTCTGGTCGGCCACCCGGAGCCGGCAGTGTCGATCGTCAAGTCTGTCCGCCGCGACCGGCGCCTCGCCGAGATCATGATCGGTGCTCCGGCCGGGCAGCCGGAGTTCGCCGAATGGGCGACGTTGCTGGGCGACGACAGCGCCGCGATCCCGTTCTTGCGCTACCTGCCCGAGCGCCTCAGCCCACTCGGTGCACGAGTCGAGACGGCCCTGCGCGAGCGGCTGGCCGAAGCGCCCTCCTTCGTCGCCTTCGAGGGCTACGACACGGTCGCCGTCCTCGCCGATGTGCTGCGTTCTCACGGCGCGGACCGGGCGCGCACTGCCGAATCCTGGCCGCGCGTTGCAGTCGAAGGCACCCGCGGGCGGATCCAGTTCTCCCGCATGCCAGGCATCAGCGTCTGGCAATGGGCTCGGACGCCGATCCAAGTCGTTGATCGAGATCCGGCGGAACCCGATCGCTTTCGGATCCTTCACGTCGGTTGAGAGAGCACGGAGGTCCGACTGCCCAGATCTGTCCGAACTTGAGGCTGTCTACCTGTCTACGTGTTACTGATTTCCGCGTCTTGGGGTCTGGATCTGTGTCGGGACCGGTGACGTGGTCGGTTCGGACTGGTACGCCGGATGCAAGCGGTATCCGGACGGGGGCGGGCTGACCGCCGAGCAGCGCAGGCGCCGGGAAGAGGTACGGATGCGGGCCGTTGACCTCTTCGAGGAGGGCGTGGAAGTCCCGTGCACCGCCAGGGAGTTACGGGTGAGTGAGAAGTCGGTCTACCAGTGGCGCCGCGCCTGGAAGGCGGGCGGACGCGAGACGCTGTTCTTCCAAGGGCCCCTCCGGCTACGACTGCCGGCTCGGCCCTCACCTGCAGGCCAAGCTCGCGATGCGGCTGGAGGAGGGGCCGGCCGCGCACGGCTGGAGTGAGGACCAGGTGTGGACCGCCTCCCGGGTACGCACGCTGATCGGGCGCAAGTTTCACCTCTCCTACAGCGTCTCCGGGGTGACCCGGCTGCTGCACCGCATGGGCTACAGCGTGCCGATGCCGTCCCGGCCCGCCGCCGAACGCGACGAGGACGCGATCACCGCATGGCGGGAGGCGACCTGGCAGGAGGTAAAACCCTCCGGGCGGCGACCCGCCGTGTCCGGCCGTGGTCCTCACAAGTGGTTACGGTGGCCGGGCAGTCCGTCGCCCGGTCACCGGAGCCGACTTCGAGCGTCTACGCTTCCTCGCTCGTTCCCAGAGCGTCACTGAGGACGGCGATGGCCTGGGCGACGGCCGCGCGCGTGGCGTGGGTGTCGCTGAGCGGGTTGAGCATCATGAAGTCGTGCGTGATCCCGTCGTAGCGGACGGTGGTCACGTCGACCCCCGCAGCGCGGAGCTTGGCCGCGTAGGCCTCGCCCTCGTCGCGCAGGACATCGGCCTCGTCGACGATGACGAAGGCCGGCGGCAGCCCGGAGAGCTGGTCGAGATCCGCCTTCAGCGGAGAGGCGGTGATCTCGCTGCGCTGCGCACGGTCGGGCACATAGGCGTCCCAGAACCACTCCATGGCCTTGGCCGTGAGGAAGTAGCCGGTGGCGAAGTCGGAGTAGGACTTGGTGTCCATGTCGGCGTTGGTGACCGGGTAGTACATGGACTGCTGGACGAAGCGGACGTCGCCGCGTTCCTTGGCCATCAGTGCCAGTGCGGCGGTCATGTTGCCGCCGACCGAATCGCCCGCCACCGCCATACGGTCCGGGTCGAGACCCTGCTCGGCCCCTTCGCGCATGACCCACTGCGCGGTGGCGTAGCCCTGCTCGATCGCCACGGGATAGTGCGCTTCGGGGGAGCGGGCGTACTCGACGAACACGATCGCGGCCCGCACTCCGACCGCCAGTTCGCGCACCAGCCGGTCGTGGGTGTCGGCGTTGCCGAGGATCCAGCCTCCGCCGTGCATGTAGAGCACGACCGGGAGGGGAGACGCGGCATTCTGCGGGCGGACGATACGG
>NZ_JBQQCE010000505.1:0-7028 GCF_052245645.1 Streptomyces sp. KR55
CGGGCCACCCCGGCCGCCCGCGCCGCCGCCGACGTCGTCGTCACCGACGACCGTATCGAGACGATCGTCGACGCCTTCGTCGAGGGCCGGGCCATGTGGGCCTCGGTGCGCAAGGCGCTCGGCATCCTGCTCGGCGGCAACCTGGGCGAGATCGTCTTCACCCTGGCGACCACGCTGCTCACCGGGCGCAGCGCGCTGAACGCACGCCAGCTCCTCCTGGTGAACCTGCTCACCGACATGCTGCCCGCCATGGCGATCGCCGCCCGGCCGCCCGCCGACCACGCCGGCCGGCTGCTCGCGGAGGGGCCGGAGGCCTCGCTCGGCAGGGCGCTGACCCGGCACATCCGGCTGCGCGCCGTCCTCACCACGGCGGCGGCCACCGTCGCCTGGGTGCTCGCCCGGGCGACCGGCACCCGGGGGCACGCCGACACGGTCGCCCTGGTCGCCCTGGTGACGTCCCAGTTGCTCCAGACGCTGGTGGACGCGGGCCGCGATCCGGTGGTCGCATGGGCCGTGGCGGGGTCCCTGGTGGTGCTGGGTGTGGTGGTGAGCGTGCCCGGGCTCAGCCACTTCTTCGGCAGCCGGCCGCTGGGCCCCGTGGGCTGGACGATCGCGCTGGCCTCGGCGGCGGGGTCGGTTGTCGTGCCGGCCGTGGCGCAGGGCATCGCCGGGATGCAAGACAGATTTCACCTGAAGGACACCATCGCGCAGCCTCGTGGATGACATCGGCCCGGACAAAGGAGCCGTACCCCGCACACTGCACACGAAAGGCGGCTCACCATGCCGCACATCCTCACCACGATCGTTACCCAGGTGGCCGTCGCCCTGATCGAGGCCGCCCTGGTGCGCCTGTTCATGCAGCTCTGGAAGTCGTTCGGCGCCACCGCACGTCCGGCGGCCGCCTACGCCTGACCGGACCACGAAGTTCCCCTGAACGCACGGGCCGTTCAGGGGACCGCCTTCCCCGTCCCGGAGCCTGGGCCGACCGCCCAAGTTAGCCGCCCACACCTCATCTGAGCAGGAAGAACGCGGCACCGCGTGCCTGCCGCAAAGGCACCGCGTGCCGACTTTCCCGTGATCAAGAGGTTTTCGCCCTCACCCCTTTGATCGATCATCGATCAGGGAGTTACAGTCGCCGACGGGCCACGCGGCGGAAGCCGCACGGTGTTACAGCACCAAAGCCTCATGCCCTGTCCTGCCAAAGACCAAGGGCAACCGAACCCTTAACCGATGAGGGAAACCCCCTCGGCTTCCCCTTCGACTGAGGAAGGCGGCGACATGACCGACCCCAACGCCATCCAGCCGAGCGAGCTCGACCAGCTCCCGGACCGCGACCCGGAGGAGACCGCCGAATGGCAGGCCTCCCTGGACGCCGTCGCGAAGGCGGCCGGGCCGCACCGTGCCGCGTACCTGATGCGCCGCACGCTGGAGCGTGCCGAGGGCGCCGGCATCGCGCTGCCCAAGCTGCTCGAGACCGACTACGTCAACACCATCCCCACCGCCGCCGAGCCGTCCGTGCCCGGTGACGAGGAGATGGAGGCCCGGATCACCGCCTGGAACCGCTGGAACGCGGCCGCCATGGTGACCCGCGGCTCGAAATACGGCGTCGGCGGCCACATCGCCACCTTCGCCTCCGCGGCCTGGCTGTACGAGACCGGCTTCAACCACTTCTTCAAGGGCAAGGAGGCCGACGGGTCCGGCGACCAGCTCTACATCCAGGGCCACGCCTCCCCCGGCATCTACGCCCGCGCCTTCCTCGACGGCCGGCTCAGCGAGCACCACCTCGACAACTTCCGCCGCGAGTCCGGCGGCAACGGCCTCCCGTCGTACCCGCACCCGCGCCGCCTGCCCTGGCTGTGGGAGTTCCCGACGGTGTCGATGGGCCTCGGCCCGCTCTCCGCGATCTACCAGGCGCGGTTCAACCGCTACCTCACCAACCGCGGCATCAAGGACGTCTCCGCCTCCCACGTCTGGGCCTTCCTCGGCGACGGCGAGATGGACGAGCCGGAGTCGACGGCGGCCCTCGCGCTGGCCGCCCGTGAGGAGCTGGACAACCTCACCTTCGTCATCAACTGCAACCTGCAGCGCCTGGACGGCCCGGTCCGCGCCAACTTCAAGATCGTGCAGGAGCTGGAGGCCCAGTTCCGCGGCGCCGGCTGGAACGTCGTCAAGACCCTGTGGGGCTCCGCCTGGGACGAGCTGTTCCAGCTCGACACCACGGGCGCGCTCGTACGCCGCCTGCGCCAGGTACCCGACGCCCAGGTGCAGACGTACCAGACGCGCGACGCCGCCTACATCCGCCAGGACTTCTTCGGCGCCGACCCGGCGCTGGCCGAGATGGCGAAGCTGCTCAGCGACGACAAGATCCTCGACTGCTTCCACTTCTCCCGTGGCGGTCACGAGCCGCGCAAGGTGTACGCCGCGTACAAGGCCGCCGTCGAGCACAAGGGCGCGCCGACCGTGATCCTGGCCCAGACGGTCAAGGGCCACACCCTCGGTGAGGGCTTCGCGTCGAAGAACGCCAACCACCAGATGAAGAAGCTGTCGGTGGACGAGTTCAAGGCGATGCGGGACCTGCTGGGTCTGCCCATCGCCGACAGCGCGTTCGTCGACGGTGTCGTGCCCTACGCCCACCCCGGTGCCGACTCCCCCGAGGTGCGCTACCTCCAGGAGCGCCGCGCCGCCCTCGGCGGTCCGGCCCCGGCGCGCCGTGTGCACCCGGTCGCGCCGCTGCCCGCGCCCGCCGAGAAGGCCTTCGCCTCCTTCGACAAGGGCTCCGGCGCGCAGAACGTGGCGACCACGATGGCCTTCGTCCGCCTGGTCAAGGACCTGGTCCGCGACAAGGAGACGGGTAAGCGCTGGGTACCGATCGTCCCCGACGAGGCGCGCACCTTCGGTATGGAGAGCCTGTTCCCCTCCCTCGGCATCTACTCGCCCAAGGGCCAGACGTACGAGCCGGTCGACCGCGACCAGCTGATGTACTACAAGGAGGCCAAGAACGGTCAGATCCTCAACGAGGGGATCACCGAGGCCGGTTCGATGGCCGACTTCATCGCCGCGTCCACGTCGTACGCGACGCACGGCGAGGCGATGATCCCGTTCTACATCTTCTACTCGATGTTCGGCTGGCAGCGCACGGCCGACCAGATGTGGCAGCTCGGCGACCAGCTCGGCCGCGGCTTCCTCGTCGGCGCCACGGCCGGCCGTACGACGCTGACCGGTGAGGGCCTCCAGCACGCCGACGGCCACTCCCCCGTCATCGCCGCGACCAACCCGGCCGCGCTGACGTACGACCCGGCGTTCGCGTACGAGATCGCGACGATCGTGAAGGACGGTCTGCGCCGCATGTACGGCGAGGCCGCGCCCGGCGAGGACCCGAACGTCTTCTACTACCTCACCGTCTACAACGAGCCGATGCCGCAGCCCGCGAAGCCGTCGGGCCTCGGCATCGACGAGGGCATCGTCAAGGGCCTGTACCGCTTCAACACGGCGGAGTCGGCGGGGCTGTCCCCGGCGGCGAACGCCCCGCGGATCCAGCTGCTGGGCTCCGGCACGGCGATCCACTGGGCGCTCAAGGCGCAGCAGCTGCTCGCCGAGGAGTGGGGCGTGGCAGCCGACGTGTGGTCCGCGACCTCGTGGAGCGAGCTGCGCCGGGACGCGCTGGAGGCCGACGAGGCGCTGCTGCGCGGCGAGGAGCGGGTGCCGTACGTCCGTCAGGCGCTGCAGGGCGCCGAAGGGCCGGTGCTGGCTGTCTCCGACTACATGCGCCAGGTCCCGGACCAGATCGCGCAGTGGGTCGAGCAGGACTACTCCTCGCTGGGCGCCGACGGCTTCGGTCTGTCGGACACCCGTGAGGCCGCCCGTCGCCACTTCGGCGTCGACGCCGAGTCGATCGTCGTGGCCGCGCTGGCCCAGCTGGCCAAGCGGGGCGAGGTCAAGGCGACGGCCGTGAAGGAGGCGCGCGAGCGCTACGGCCTGTAAAGCGGGCTGCACCATGAAGGGGACCGGCACCACGTGGGTGCCGGTCCCCTTCTGCGCGCCATGATGAACCCATGCGCGCTGCCCGGCTGATCAAGATGGTGCTGCTGCTCCAGTCCCGGCCCTCCATGACCGCCGCCGAACTCGCCCGCGAGCTGGAGGTGTCCGAGCGGACCGTCACCCGGGACGCTCAGGCGCTGTCGGAAGCGGGCGTTCCGGTGTACGCCGACCGGGGGCGGGCCGGCGGGTACCGGCTGATCGGCGGGTACCGGACCCGGCTGACGGGACTGCACCGCAGCGAGGCCGAGGCGCTGTTCCTGTCGGGCGTGCCCGGCGCGTTGCGGGAGATGGGGCTGGAGGACGCGGCCTCCGCGGCCCGGCTGAAGGTGTCGGCGGCGCTGCTGCCGTCCCTGCGTGACGCCTCCCGCACGGCAGCCCAGCGGTTCCATCTGGACGCGCCGAACTGGTTCAAGGAGCCCGAGACACCCGAGCTGCTGCCGGTCCTCGCGGACGCCGTGTGGGACGACCGGCGGATCACCGCCCGCTACCGCAGGGGTGAGGGCGAGGTGAAGCGCGAGCTGGAGCCGTACGGGCTCGTGCTCAAGGCGGGTGTCTGGTACCTGTGCGCGCGGGCGACGCCCCACGGGTCCCACCGGACGTACCGGGTGTACCGGATCGACCGGTTCACGGCCGTCGAGGCCGGGGCGGAGCGTTTCTCCCGTGACGAGGAGTTCGACCTGTCCGGCTTCTGGGAGGAGCGGGCCGAGCAGTTCGCACGGTCCATCCTGCGGGCCGAGGTCGTGGTGCGGCTGTCCGCGGAGGGTGTGCGCAGGCTGTCGTACGCGGTCGATCCGCTCTCCGCGCGGGAGGCGCTGCAGGGCGCGGGCGCCCCGGACGCCGACGGGTGGGTGACGCTGACCCTCCCCGTGGAGTCCGAGGAGGTCGCCCACACGCAGCTCACGGCGCTCGGGCCGGAGGTCGAGGTGCTGGCCCCGGAAGGGCTGCGGGAGCGGTTCGCGCAGGACGCCGCCCGGCTCGCGGAGCTCTACCGCCGACAACAATCCGCCGCACTCCACGTGCGCCCCATCCGTCCAGGCCCGATGCTGGACCCGTGATGGACGAGACGGAGTTCTGGGAGCTCGTGGACACCACCCGCGAGGCCGCCGAGGGCGACCCCGAGGAACAGGCCGACCTGCTCGTCGACCGGCTCGCACAGATGGACCCCGAGTCGGTGCTCGACTTCGCCCGTCACTTCGAGGCCCGCTACAACCGCTCCTACCGCTGGGACCTGTGGGGCGCCGCCTGGGTGCTGCTCGACGGGGCCAGCGACGACGCCTTCGACTTCTTCCGGTGCTGGCTGATCGGCCAGGGCCGGGAGGTGTTCGAGGGTGCCCTGCACGACCCGGACTCGCTCGCCGACCTGCTGGACGACTTCGACGAGGAGATCGACGGCGACGGCGAGGAGCTCGGCTACGCGGCCGACGAGGCCTACGAGCAGCTCACCGGCACCGTCGCTCCGGATCTCGGCATTCCGCCCGCCCCCGCCGAACCGGAGGGCACGCCGATCAACCTCGAGGACGATCGAGTGCTGGCCGAGCGGTATCCGCGGCTGTGGGACCGCTTCAAGGAGTGACGCCCGCTCAGGCGGCCCTGCGCCGGCTCGGGTCCGACGGGATGTACGCCTGCATCTGACCGGCCTTCACCGCGTGGTGCAGCGGGGCCGCGTTGGCCTGGTCCAGGGCCGAGGCGGTGACCGCGGCCGGGCCGAGGACGACCGTCGCGACCGCGCAGAGCACCGTCCAGGGACCACGCAGGGCCCCGGCCCACGTGGACGTCCCGGTGTCCGTACGACTGCTGCTGCTCATGTCTCCACCTCCGGTCGGCTGATGGCCACGACGGTAGGGCGGCCGCCTCTGAGCGGGCTGCGGTGTGGCTGTGGCCTCCCTGTGGGCCTCATGTCCTGCCCTGGAGCCGGGCGGCCCGTTCCCTGATCTCCGGCAGCCGCGCGGTCAGGGCCGCGCCCGGGCAGCTGGTCTGGAAGCCGTCGGTGTGGCCGGCCAGCGCGGGCAGTCTGGCGGAAGTACCGGCGGCGAAGCGGCTCTTGCTGTTGCTGGAGACCAGGCGGACCCGGGTACGCGGGTCGGTGTCCGACAGGCCCAGCTTCCAGGCGGCCAGCGCCGCTATCGCGTCGGTCATCGCCTTCGGCGTCTCGACACCCGCGGTGAAGGTGCCGATGGCGGCGATGCCGACGGTGCGGTGGTTGAAGCCCTGGGTGTGGGCGCCGGTGACGGGGCGGTCGACGCCGCCCGCACGGCCCTCGTAGATCGTGCCGCAGCGGTCGACGAGGAAGTTGTAGCCGATGTCGTCCCAGTGGCGGACGCCGGTCTGGCCCGTGTACAGGTGGCGGATGATGCGGGGGGCGTCGGCGCACTTGTAGCCGTTGGGCGAGTCGGTGTGGTGCACGAACACGGCGACGACCTTGTCGTCGTAGCGCGGCGGTGGCTGTCGGCCGGGGGCCCCGCCCGGCTTCAGCCATACCGACCTCGGAACGACCCGCGGCTTGGGCGCGGTGTACGGGGCGGCGTGGCGGGCCGCGAGCGGGCGGTCGGCCCGGGCGGCCGTCCCGGAGCGGTCCACACCGTGCGCGCACAGCGCCAGAACGGCCACCGCGGTGAGCCCGGGCAGGCAGCCCAGCAGCCCCACCGCGGTGCCGGGTCGGGGCACGGCATGTCGTCGAGCACCTCGCCCTCGCCAAGGGCCATGGGGAAACACGCACATGACCCCACTGTCGGTCGGATGCGGTCCACCCGCGATGTGTGGTGTGCCACCCGGTGGAACCATCGTCCGGGTCCGCGGCGTTTTCCGAGGTACATGCACGCGTGGCTGGTTCCCGACCGACACGCGCGCGTGGTTGATCATTGGGCCCTTCTCGCGCGTACTAGGGCCTGTGTCGGAAGTGGCGTCGCCCGCCCTTCCGACACAGGCCCTGGCATGCCGGGCGCGTGCCGACGCGTACCGACGGGTCCTAGAGAAAGGCGGCTCCGTGGACC
>NZ_JBQQCE010000506.1:0-7003 GCF_052245645.1 Streptomyces sp. KR55
GCCATGTGAAGTCGGCTGCGGCGGCCCGCAGTTCGTCCGGCGTGGAGTCTCCCGTGGGAGTGCCACCTGTCGACGTGCTCACTGCTCCGCTCCTTCCGGGAGGTGGTTCTGGTCGTGCGAGTCGCTGGGTTCGCGGGTTTGGCCGGGGGCTCGGTTGTTGCCGCCGCCCTCGCTCGGGGTGTCGCTGTCGCGGTGGGCGCGTTCCACGGCCGCCTCGAACTCCTACAGGGCGCTGCGGACCGCTTCCGCGTCGGCGGGGGCGGCGGCCGGACGGGCGGCCGTCTGCCGGTCGGCCTCGGCGGTCGTACGGAGCGTGGCGCCCCGGACGCGGCGGCGCAGCGGGCGGGAGCCGTCCGGGGCCGTCTCGGTGCGGGCCTTCGGGATCAGCGGCTTGTCGTCGCCGGCCGCGGGTTCGCGCCGTGGGACACGGCGGGGGAGCGGGGTGGGGTCGTCCGCGGGGGCGTCGTGGTGCGCACGCGCGGTGTCCGTTGCGGCGTCCACCGGGTCTCCCGGTACGGCCGGTGCGGCGGCTGAGGGCCGCGGCCCGGCCGCCGGAGCCGGGACGGTCGCCGTCCGCGCACCCGCGCGGTCCTCGGCCGTACCGCCGGAGGCCAGCGCGCTCATCGTGAGCAGCAGCGACGACGGGATCGTCACCTCGGCCGTCACACCGCCCCCGGGCGTACGGGACAGGGTCACGCCGATCTCCCAGCGGCGGGCCAGGTTGCCCACCACGAACAGGCCGAGCACCTTCGTCGGCACCAGGTCGAGCCGCTCGCGCCGGATCAGCCGGGCGTTCTCCTCGGCCAGCCGCTCGGCGCTCATGCCCAGCCCGTGGTCGGCGACGGTGATCGTCGCACCGGAGTCGCCGCCGCGCACGGTCACCTCGACGGGGCTGCCGGCCGGGGAGAACGACACGGCGTTCTCCAGGAGTTCGGCCACCATCAGCGTCAGGTCGCCGACGATGTCCGGCTCCACCATGATCTCGGTACCGGCGTGCAGTTCGACCCGCTGGTAGCCCTCGATCTGGCCGAGCGCGGCCCGTACGACGTTGGTGAGCGCGGTCGGCCCGGAGTCCAGGACGGTCTCGCGGATGCCGGCGAGCAGCATCAGGCTGTCCGCGTTGCGGCGCAGGCGGACCGCGATGTGGTCGATGCGGTAGAGGCGTTCGAGGAGCGCGGGGTCGGTCTCGCCCCGCTCGACGGCGTCGATGAGGGCGAGCTGCCGGGTCGTGAGGTTGCTGACCCGTCGGCCGACGTTGCCGAACATCTCGGCGACGTTGCGCCGGCTGAGCACCTGGCGTTCCAGCAGGGCAGCCGCGGTGGTCTGTACATGGTTGAAGGCCTCGGCGAGATCACCGATCTCGTCCTTCGCCGTGACCGGGATCTCGCGCAGTCGGGGCGGCGCGTCGTCCTCGGCGTCGTCGTCGGCCACCCGGGCGAGTTCGCGTCCGGCGACGTCGGCGACCTGCCGGGCGGCCCCGGTGAGGGCCTGCACCGGCCGGACCACCGAGCGGCGCACGGCCACCGAGAAGGCGCCCCAGAGGAGGAAGCCGGCCAGCGCGAGGGCGAACAGCCAGGCGGCGTTCCACCAGGCGTCGCTGGAGGCGTCGTCGGCGCGGTCGGCGATCTGGCCGATGAGCGAGCCGGTGATCTTCAGACGGCTCTCCGACTGCTCCCGGTACTCGGGGTAGGAGGCGAGGGCCGCGGTGAACTTCTCGCGGATCTGCGCCGGCGACCCGGCCTGCAGCGAGCTGGGGTCGATCTGCAGCTCGGCGTACTGCCGCAGGATGGTCGCCTGTGCGCTGCTGTGCTCGATGCCGCGTAGCTCGGCCGCCTGCTCCTCGGTGGCGAACCGGCTGAAGCGCTCGGCCTGGTGGGTGTACAGCTCATAGGCGCCGACCGCGCCGATGAACTCGATCAGCGCGTTGGAGTCGCCGGTCGACGCCGAGAACACACTGGTCTCGAAGGAGCTGTGGGCGGCATCCGCGCGCAGCAGCGAGTCCAGCAGATTGCCGGTGAAGGTGGCCGCGAGGGCCGTGTTGCGGTCCAGGCCGAGGCCGTCGATCAGGCCCTTGGCGGCGTTGGTGTAGGCCGGGTCGATGTTGTCGGCGGGCAGATAGCCCTGCTCGATGGTCTGCCGCAGGCTGCCGAGTCCGCTGATCTCCCGCAGCGCCTGCGCCTCGGTGTCCGGCAGCCGGTCGCCGAAGGTGGTGCGCACCTTCTCGACCTGGGCGTCCACCGCGTCCTGCGCCTCGCGGTACGCGGACAGCCCGGGCTTCGCGCCGGTGCCCTGGGCCTCGTGGCGCACCGAAAGCAGGATGGCCTGCTGGTGCTCGGTCTCCACCCGGTCGACCAGCTCCGCGACCTGCGCGCTGTCCCGGACGAGCGTGGCGGCCTCCGCCGCGCTGCGCGCCTGCATCACCTGGTCGGTGATCAGGTAGGTGAGCAGCAGGGCGAGTCCGGCGAGCGGCACTCCGACCAGCACGTTGAGCTTGCGGCGGAACGGCCAGCGGTCGGCGAAGCCCCGTATGCCACCCCTCGCTGCGGCTTCGCTCCGCTCGTACGTGGACACCAGGCCTCCTTCGTGGGGTGTCGCACGGCGCGCGAAGAACGCGCGTGTCCGTTCGCGTGTCGTTTTGATCGGCTCCGGCCGGTGTACGACGACACCGGTGCGGTCTGTGTCGCCGCTGTGACCGGAGAGCAACTCCGGTGAGACTATCGCCTCTTGGGTGGTGTGATCGTGCCACTCCAAGTCAAGAATCCGTTACAACCCGCTCCGCTTGAGGAGACGTTCGTTCGCGGTTCCTTCACAACAGGTCACTCATCGAAGCCAATTGGTGACCTGGGTGCTCTTGACTGACCGAGAACTCGCTGGATTGGATCAGCGGGTGCGGTGTGTCCGCACCCGTACGCCGCACGCACCCGCACGTCCCGCCAACGCCAAGCTTCCCCACCACATCCTCAGCCCGGAACGGGAATTGTGACTTCTACCGTGAAGAGCAGCTGGTCCAGAACACGTCATCGCGGCGCGGCCGCCGTCGCCCTCGCCGTCGTGGCGGCGCTGGTCGCGGGCTGTGGCTCGTCCTCCGACGACGAGTCCGACAACCCGCTCTCGGAGGGCAAGGCGGACGGCGACACCGTCGTCGTCGGCTCCAACAACTTCGCCGAGAGCATCCTCCTCGCCGACATCTACGGCGAAGCCCTGAAGGCCAAGGGCATCAAGGTCGAGTACAAGCCGAACATCGGCAGCCGCGAGACCACCTACGGCCTGCTCAAGAATGGTTCCATCGCCGTTCTGCCCGAGTACAACGGCTCGCTCCTGGCCTACCTCGACCCCGACGCGGAACAGAAGTCGGCCGAGTCCGTGAACGCCGCGGTCAAGTCCAAGCTGGACTCCAAGCTGACCCTGCTGGAGTCGGCGCCGGCCGAGGACAAGGACTCCGTGTCCATCAACGCGGAGACCGCGAAGAAGTACGACCTCACCGCGCAGTCCACCCTCGCGGACCTGAAGGACATCGCCCCGGAACTGGTCATCGGCGGCTCGCCCGAGTTCCAGACCCGGCACCAGGGCCTTGTCGGGCTGGAGAAGGAATACGGCCTGAAGTTCAAGTCCTTCAAGGCCCTCGACGCCGGCGGCCCACTCACCCAGGCCGCGCTGACCAAGAACACCGTGCAGGCCGCGGACATCTTCACCACCGACCCGACCATCACCAAGGAGAAGTTCGTCGTCCTGCAGGACCCGAAGAACCTCTTCGGGTTCGCCAACGTGACCCCGCTGGTCTACAAGAGCGGGCTCTCGCAGGAGGGCATCGACGCGCTCAACGCGGTCTCCGCCAAGCTCGACACCAAGACGCTGCTCGACCTGGACTCCCAGGTGCAGCTGGAGAACAAGGACCCGCTGGACGTGGCCAAGGCCTGGCTGAAGTCGGTCGGCCTGAACTGACCGCCACCAGGCTGCTCCGCCTCGCCGTGCCCCGCGCCGCCCTCGAGCCCGCGGGGCACGCCTGGTGCATGGCCAACCAGCCCTCACTGCACGGCGGTTCACCGTCGCCGTAGCCGCAGGGCCAGAGCCGCGCCGCCGGCGAGGGCCAGCACAGCGGCGGCGCCGCCCGCCAGCAGAGGTACCGAGGGGCCGGAGCCGGTGCCTTCGGCGGACGCCACCGGGGTACCGGCGGGTGCCGTCGCCGTAGGCCGGGCAGTGGCCCGGGCCGCGGGCGTCCTGGACGGAGCGGTGGTCGCGCTGTCCTTCGGCCGGCCCGCCGCGGACGGCGTGCCGTCCTCTGTGAACACCACGTCCGAGCACGAGTAGTACGTGTCGGCCGTACTGCTGTTCTGCCATATCGTGTACAGCACATGACGTCCCGTCCGGTCGGACGGGAGCGTCGCGCCGATGCGGTAGGCGCCGTCCGTCAGGGTGGGGTCCTCGACTTCCGCGAACGGCCGCTCCGGCAGGTCGGACCAGGTCAGAGGCTTCGCCGGATCGTAGCCGGGCTCGGTCAGATAGAGCCGGAACGTGCCGGTGTGCGGGATGGTCGAGGCGTACGTCATGGTCAGCGACCCGCCCGGTGACAGGCGGGTGGCCGGCCAGTCGGGGCGGGGCAGGTCGAGGCCCCGGTAGGCGGACAGGCCCCCGCTGCACAACCGCCCGTCGGGGATCGTCTGTCGGTCCCTGCCGTTCACGTTCGCGACCCGGAGATTGTCCCAGGCCGTGAAGGACGCGCCGTTGGCGGCGACGGCAGCCCGGCACGCCGCGGACCGGGCCCGCTCGCCGCCCTCGGGGGAGCAGGCCACCACCCGGCTGACCGGATCCGTCGGCGCGCCGTGCGCCTGCGCCGGACCCGCCGCCCAGAGGCCCAGCAGCAACGGGCCTACGGCGGCGGCCGCCAGGGCGGTGCGACATACGGTGGTCCGGGGCATGCGAACCCCTCCTCCTCGGCCGGTGTGCGAACGGTCTGCCGAGTGCAGTACGGGAAACCGGCCCGGCGCGTTCACACGTCGACATGCGGCACCAAAGGGAACATTCGCGGTCAACGAGCCTACGGAAAGGGTGGGTTTCCGGTCGGATCAAGGGTTTCCCCTGTATCCGAGGCACCGTCACGTTGCCTATCGTTCGAGCACAGACGACCCACAGGTAACCCCTGTTACGGGTCGCTCCTCGCGCCTGGCCGGCCATCGCGCTCCGCTTTTCGGTTCACCCCCCTCCGCTTCGACGACGAAGCGCATCGACCGCCGCTCCGCGCTGCCCGGAGACCGGCCACGAAAGGCAAGCCTTTGCGAACCTCCCCTGCCATCAGACGCAAGCTGATATCCGTCGCCGCCGTTTCCGCGACGCTGCTCACGGCCGCCACCGCATCGGTCGCCGTGGCCCAGGAACCCGCACCTCAGGAAGCCGCCGTCCCGGCCGCCCAGACCGAGGCCGCGCCCGGCACCCCCGCCGAACGCCTCATCGTCGGCTACAAGTCCGGCGCCGCGGAGGCGAAGTCGAACAAGGCCGCCGACGCCGACGCCGCGACCAAGGGCAAGGAGGCCGGCGAGAAGCTCGACTTCCAGCGCCGCCTCGGCACCGGCGCCGCCCTGGTCGACCTGGGCGAGAACCTCACGAAGCGCGATGTCGCCGACGTCGTCGCCGAGTACCAGGCCGACCCGCAGGTCGCCTACGTCGTACCGGACCGCCTCAACACCCCGCAGGCCGACCCGAACGACACCGACTACGCCAAGCAGTGGGACCTGTTCGAGGCCACCGCCGGCATGAACGTGCCGGCCGCCTGGCCGACCTCCACCGGCAGCGGTGTGACGGTCGCCGTCATCGACACCGGCTACGTCGCCCACTCCGACCTCGCCGCGAACATCGTCGGTGGCTACGACTTCATCGCCGACACCGCCGTCTCCGTGGACGGCGACGGCCGCGACAGCAACCCGGCCGACCCGGGCGACTGGTACAACGCCAACGAGTGCGGCTCCGGCATCCCGGCCAGCAACTCCTCCTGGCACGGCACGCACGTGGCCGGCACCATCGCCGCCGTCACCAACAACAGCAAGGGCATGGCGGGCATCGCGTACGGCGCGAAGATCTCCCCGGTGCGCGTGCTCGGCAAGT
Source organism: Streptomyces sp. KR55 (assembly GCF_052245645.1). Taxonomy (NCBI): domain Bacteria; kingdom Bacillati; phylum Actinomycetota; class Actinomycetes; order Kitasatosporales; family Streptomycetaceae; genus Streptomyces; species Streptomyces sp. KR55. The sequence goes on from NZ_JBQQCE010000506.1 coordinate 6,097, forward strand.
GCGGCGGCTACGACTCCGACATCATCGACGCCATCACCTGGGCGTCCGGCGGCACCGTCTCGGGCGTGCCCGCCAACTCCAACGTCGCCAAGGTCATCAACATGAGCCTCGGCGGCGACGGTGCCTGCACCTCGGCGACCCAGAGCGCCATCAACGCGGCCGTGAACCGGGGTACGGCGATCGTCGTGGCCGCGGGCAACGACAACGACAACGTCGCGAACCACTCGCCGGGCAACTGCAACAACGTCATCTCGGTCGCCGCGACCAACCGCACCGGCGCGAAGGCCTCGTACTCCAACTACGGCTCCCTGGTGGACATCTCGGCCCCGGGCGGCCAGACCAGCACCGGTACCGCCAACGGCATCTACTCCACGCTGAACTCCGGCACCAAGACGCCGTCCACCGAGTCGTACGCCTACTACCAGGGCACCAGCATGGCCACCCCGCACATCGCGGGCCTCGCCGCGCTGATGAAGTCGGCCAAGTCCTCGCTGACCCCGGCCCAGATCGAGTCGGCGATCAAGTCCAACGCCCGTGCGCTGCCCGGCTCCTGCTCCGGCGGCTGCGGTGCGGGTCTGGCGGACGCCGCCAAGACGGTCCAGGCCGTGGCCGGTGGTACGTCCACCGGTACGACGTTCTCCAGCAGCTCCGCCGTCTCGATCCCGGACGCCGGTTCGGCCGTCGAGTCGCCGATCACCGTCAGCGGCCGCAGCGGCAACGCGCCCTCGGCCCTCCAGGTCGCGGTCGACATCACCCACACCTACCGTGGTGACCTGGTCATCGACCTGGTCGCGCCGGACGGCTCGACGTACCGCCTGAAGTCCTCCAGCTCCTCGGACTCCGCGGACAACGTGAACACCACCTACTCGGTGAACGCGTCCGGCGAGACCGCCAACGGCACCTGGAA
>NZ_JBQQCE010000507.1:0-6948 GCF_052245645.1 Streptomyces sp. KR55
GGCAGCCAAGGCGGCCGCCCCATCACCCACGACACCGACCTCTACCGCGATCGCAACACGGTTGAGCGCGCCATCAACAGGATGAAGGCCTGGCGAGGCATCGCCACCCGCTATGACAAGACGCCCGGAAGCTACCTCGCCGGACTCCATCTCCGCGCAGCAACCATCTGGATCGGCAGCCTCCTGAAAGCCTGTTGATCACAACCGAAGACAGGCCCTAGGGCCTGTGTGATGTTGTGATCAACCAGTTGCCTTCAGGAGGTCGTTGATCCAGATCATCGAGGCGCGGAGGTGGAGGCCGGTGAGGTAGCTCTCGGGTGTCTTGATGCCCCTCCAGGCCTTCAGCTTGTTGATCAGGCGCTCGACGGTGTTCCGCTCCTTGTAGAGAACGGCGTCGTGGCGGGTGGGTCGGCCGCCCCGGCTGCCTTTCTTCTTCCGGTTGGCGGCTTGGTCCTTCTTCTCCGGGATGACTGCCTTGATGTTGCGTTTCCGCAGGTAAGAGCGGTTAGCTCGAGATGAGTAGGCCTTATCTGCGGCGACAGCGTCAGGCCGGGTTCGGGGACGGCCGACAGGCACGCGGACCCGCACCTTCTGCAGCACGGGAACGAACTGCGGACTGTCCGCGGCCTGTCCTGCGGTCAGGACGAGCGACAACGGACGGCACTTGCGGTCTGCGGCCAGATGGACCTTGCTCGTCAGCCCACCCCGGGATCTGCCGAGCAGGGCTTCCTTCAAGCGGAGCTTGCGCCGTCGCCTGATGTGCCGCCGCTCTTCCCGCTCGGAGCCGTCACTGTCGTCCTGCCCGTTCTGTTCCGGCGGGCCGCCCCCTTTTGCCGGGCCCGCTCCTGCTCGGCGGCGGCTTCCTCGAGGGCGTCCATGACCTCCTTGCCGATGCGCATCCCGGCGGCGTCGTGGTGGGCGCGGGCGGTGGTGGAGTCCACGCTGACCAGGGACAAGTCCGTCTTGCCCTGGCGGGCAGCCTCGGCGATCAGGCCTTCCAGCAGCGCGGTGAAGACGCCGGCGTCCCTCCAAACCCGGAAGCGGCCGTAGACCGTCGGCCACGGGCCGAACTCGAGGGGCATCTCCCGCCACTGACTGCTGGTGCGGAACCGCCAGATCACCCCCTCGAACTGCTCCCGCAGCCGCTCCGGGTACGGGCCGAACCCGCCGACCGGCAGATAGGACTTGATGAACTTCCATTGTTCGTCGGTGAGTTGCCTGCGCGTCACACCCAGCGTCCTACCGGATCCAGCCCTCGTACGGGAACGGAACCCGAAAAGTGATCACAACATCACACAGGCCCTAGGACTGACGGCGCGCGAAAAGGACCGCCCCTGGAACGCTGTCGTCGGGGTCGAGCAGTATCTGGGCCTCGACCGTGAACCCAGCATCGCGTAGCCAGGCCACCACTTTGTCAGGCTGGCGGCGGTGGACGTAAACGTTCATCAGGTGACCGCCGTAGCCCTGCGTCTTCAGCCTTGACTGGTTGCCGACGTGAAAGCCGAGCAGAAGTGGTCCGCCGGGACGCAACACCCGCCGGAAGTGCCCGAAGACCGTGGGGACGGCATCGTCGGGGATATGAATCAACGACCAAAAGGCGAGCAGGCCGGCGACTGAAGCATCGGTGAGGTCGAGGTCCGTCATCGAGCCCACTTCGAACCGCAGGCGAGGGTGGTCACGCCGAGCGACGTCGATCATCACGGGGGAAAGGTCGATGCCGAAAGCATCCACACCGAGCTCGTGGAGGTGAGCGGTGACGTGTCCAGGCCCGCAGCCCACGTCCGCCACCGGTCCACCGCCAGCGGCGTGCACCAAGTCTGCGAACAACGTCAAAGTAGCCCGAAGATACGGTTTCTCGGCCAGAGCCTCGCGTAGTTGGTCGGCATAGTTAACCGCGACCGTGTCGTAGGAGGTCCGGGTGTCTGCCAACCAGCCGTCCGTGTTCATGGCCCGACACAGTAGTCGAGTGATCAGGATGACGAGCCAGATCAACGATGAATCAGGCCAGGCCACTTGAGACGGGGGCCGGATCCTTCGAGATGGGACAGCCGGTCATCTGCGCCTCGTTGCGGGGAGCCGTCCGGCGGTCTGTCGTTGCAGGCTACCCAGGGATACCGAGATGTCGTGGACGTTCATCAGCTCGGTCCAGATTTCTTTCGGGCCCATCCCGCGCACGATCATCGAGTTGATCTGTGCCTTGACCGGCTCGGTGAGGGCGGACCGGTTCCTGGGGGTCTGGCGGTCGGGAAAGATCGCGGAGTCCAGGACACGGCGGACCAGCCAGCGCGGGACATTCCACCGCCCCGCGATCTGCCGGACGGTTGTGTCGCCCTGAAGCGTGTCGTATTGGATGGGCAGGGCCATGTCCAGTGGAGAAGCGCCTGTCCGAGGCGCTGGGGGAACAGGTCTGGCGGGAGTCTGGCCTCGGCGCCCCAGCCGATGTTGAGGAACTCCAGCGGACGATCACGCGCCTGGAACAGCAAACCGTCGATCTGACCGCATCCTTGGAGGAGCGCGAAGCCGAACTGGAGGCTGCCCGGGCAGCCAACCGAGACTTGACCAGGGCCTTGAACCAGCGCGAGTGAGTGCCTGTTCCTGACCCTGGCCTTGTTCACAAGACTGGGGTTCTGGCACAGACCTTGGTGAGCGGTCGGGGATGGTGACCACAGTGCTCGATTCGGCGGCGGGTCTCCCGTACATGGCGGTGGACGAGGACCGCCGCAGCCACTTCGTCCGGAACGCCGTTGGCCGAGGCGGTCGAGGCGGGGGGCGCGGCCCTTCGCGTCACACCCCAGCCGCTCCTGCGGATTACGCGCGGACCCGTGCTTCGAGGCGGGTGAGGCTTTGGCGGCGGGAGCCGCCGGTTATCGAAGGAAGAAGTTGAGGAGAGCGTCGGTGCGCTTGCTGAAGGGGGCATACAGGAGGCGGGCGGCGTTCCAGCGGCCTTGGGCGTAGATGCCTTTGGGGTGGCTGAGCGTCCGGAAGCCCTCGATCCCGTGGTATTGGCCCATTCCGCTCGCGCCGACGCCGCCGAAGGGAAGGTCGTCCTGCCCGACGTGCATGATCGTGCCGTTGATGGTGACGTTGCCGGAGGTTGTGCGGTCGAGGACCTTGCGCCGGTTTGTGTCGTTGTTGCCGAAGTAGTAGAGGGCGAGCGGTCGTGGTCGCGCGTTGACGTAGTCGATGGCGTCGTCGATGTCGCGGTAGGGGAAGATCGGGAGGATGGGGCCGAAGATCTCCTCGTGGGCGATCCGCATGTCGTCGGTGACGCCGAGCACGACGGTGGGTGCGAGGGTGTGCGGGCGGCGGGCGGCCTCGCCCGGCCGGTGACCGATCTCGATGATCCGTGCCCCGTGGCTACGGGCGTCTTCGATCAGGTCGGTGAGGATCGCGTACTGCTTGTCGTTGATGATCGAGGTGTAGTCCTTGCTGGTCGGGCCGTCGGGGTAGGCGGCCTTGACCAAGTGGTCGTAGCTGTCGATGAAGGTGTCGATCTCGGATTCGTGCACCAGGGCGTAGTCGGGGGCGATGCAGGTCTGCCCGCCGCTGAGGAGTTTGCCGAAGACGATGTCGGACACGGTCCGGTCCCGTACGTGTCCCTTGGCGACGATGGTCGGGGACTTGCCGCCCAGTTCCAGCGTGACGGGGACGAGGTTCTCGCTCGCCGCCTTCATTACGGCTCGTCCGACTTCGGTGCTTCCGGTGAAGACGAGATGATCGAAGGGCAGGGAGGAGAACGCGGCACCGTCGCCGCTGACGATCGTGACCTGCTCTGGTGGGAAGACCTCGCTCAGCATCGACGCGAGCACGGTGTTCGTCGCCGGGGTGAACTTCGACGGTTTGAGCATGACGCGGTTGCCGGCGGCGATCGCGGTGACGACCGGCATCAGCGACAGGTTGACGGGATAGTTCCACGGTGAGATGACCCCGACCACTCCGAGCGGCTGGTATTCGATGCGGCTGGTGCCGAAACGCATGTGCCAGGCGGTGTGGCGGCTGGCCGGGCGCATGAATCGACGCAGATTGCGCTGAAGGTAGTCGATGCCCTGGACGACGCCCCCGACCTCCATCATCGCGGTCTCGTGTCGCGAGCGACTTCCGAAGTCGGTGTTGATCGCCTCCTCGATGGCGCTGCGCCGGGCGATCAGTGCCGCCTTGAGCCTGCTCAGATCGCTGCGCCGCGCCGCCAGTGAGGGCGCTCCGTCGCGGAGATAGGCAGCGCGCTGAACAGCGAGGATACGGCCGAAGCGCTCCGCGTCCGTGGGCTGTGCGGTGGCTTCTGTGATGGTCATGATGGTGGTCCTTTGCTGCTGGTGGGGTGGCGTGGTGGGGGCGGCGGAGGGGCAGTGCCGGCTAACGGCGGGCCATCCAGCCCATGAACCGGACGATCAGGCGGCGCGGCAGGACCTTGCTGGCGAGGGCGAGCGGGCGACCGTTGGTGATCACCGACGGGGGCGCGGAGCGGCGGTCGAGCGTGTCCAGGGCCGTCCTGACGACGTGGTCGGGGGTGGCTCGCTTCGTGCCGTAGTCGGCCGACTGGCTGCCGGCGGCGTCGAAGAACTCGGTCTGCATGGCGCCGGGGCACACGGCGAGGACGCGTAGACCGGTGTCGCGGTTCTCCTCCCACAGCGATTCGGTGAAGCTGAGGACGAAGGCCTTGGTGGCGCCGTAGACGCTCAGGTACGGGGTCGGCTGGAAGCCCAGCAGGCTCGCGACGTTGATCAGGACGCCGGTGTCGGCGGAGGCCAGCGGGCCGATGTAGGCGCGGCTGAGGTCGACCAGCGCGCTGACGTTCAGCGCGATCATGCTCTGCAGGCGGTCCGGGTCCTCGTCGGCGAGGGCGTCGTGGGTGCCGAAGCCGGCGTTGTTGACCAGTCCGGTGGCGTAGATGCCGCGGGATTCGAGTTCGGCGCGCAGCGTGCGGCCGGCGTCGGGCAGGCCGAGGTCGCGGGCGACGACGGTCACCGTGACGCCGTGGGCGCGGGTGAGTTCGTCGGCCAGGTCCTTGAGCCGGTCCGCCCGGCGGGCAACGAGTACGAGATCCGCGCCGCGACGGGCCAACTGGCGCGCGAATTCCGCGCCGAGCCCGGAGCTCGCTCCGGTGACGATGACGGTCTGGCGGCGATAGTCAATTTTGCCCATGGCTGCACTCTACGCACGCTCTTGCACTGAGTGCAAATCGCTGCATCTCGCGAAGAGATGTACCATCGGTGCATGGCTCAGAAACCGGCACCTCTTCGGGAGCAGACCCGCTCGGTGGTTCGCGCGCTCCTCGCCCGAACCGCCCTCGAACTGTTCGCCGCCAAGGGGTACGACGACACGACGCTCGAGGAGATCGCCGCCGCGGCGGGTGTCTCCAAACGGACCCTGTTCAACTACTTCCGCAGCAAGGAAGACCTCGCGCTCAACGGCCTGTCCGAGCAGGGGGAATTGATTGCCGCGCGGCTCGCCGAGCGCCCGGCCGACGAAGACATCTGGGCGTCGCTGCGTGCGGCGTTCCGGGTGCTCGAGGAGATCGACGTCACGGCCGAGCGCCGGCTCGAGATGATCACGCTGCTGTTCGGCAATGAATCCCTGCGCGCCGGGCACGCCGAGAAGCAGGCTCGCTGGCAGGACCTGTTCGCGCCGCTGATCGAGCCGCGACTGCCCGACTCCGACCACCGCGCCCTGCAGGCGCGCGCGATCGCGGCCGCGGCGATCACCTGCCTCCAGGCGGCGACAGAAGAGTGGATGCGCCTGGGCGGACAGGCCGACCAGTTCGACCTCTACGACGCAGCGGTGCAGGCGATCCGCCGCCCCGCCTGACAATCAGAGAAGAAGATGACATGACGGATCGCCTGCCCGCGGCGGACCTGCCGAACATGGTCGCCGCCCTCCGTGCCGAACGCGCCGAGATGCTGAACTTCACCAGCAGCCTCACCGACGACGAATGGACCGCGCCCAGCGCCGCAGCTGGGTGGCGCATCGCCGACGTCGTCGCCCACATCGGTGCGACGGCGCGGAGCTTCTACACACCCGCCGGACTGCGCACGATCTTCGCTGCCAGCCTCGAACGGGTGAACGAGGACCCCGTCGACCGCCGGCGGGACTGGAGCCGTGCCAAGGTGATGGCCGAGTACCAGCGCGCCGGCCGGCGAGCCATCACGCTCCTCGACGTCGTGAGACGCACGCCCGCCACCCGAGTGCGGGTACGGCTGGCCGAACTCAGTCGCCACCCCCTGGGGCTGATGATCGGTGGCGCACTCGTCTTCGACCATCACACGCACCTGCGCCACGACATGGCCCCGGCGCTCGGCCGGCCCGTGCCGCCCACCGATGCGGACCGGATGCGCGCGGTCCTGACGTGGATGATCGCCGTACTGAGCAATCAGGTCGCGCAGGCGCCGGTCGCCGGGCTCGACGCCCGCGTCGCACTGACTCTCACCGGCCCCGGCGGCGGGACCTGGTGGATCGACGAGGCAGGCGGCCTGGCTCCATCCAACGGCGCGGTCGCCGCGCACATCACCGCCCCCGCGCTGACCTTCCCCGACTGGGGCACGCAGCGGTCGTCCTGGCGCGACAGCGACGTGACGGTCACCGGCGACACCGAGCTCGCCGCCCGCTTCCTCGACGCCGTCAACGTCATCTGATCGGGGCACGGGAAGCCCGCCTCCCAGGCAGCCCCGGACCGCTTGTTCGCTACTTCTGGTGGCTGCGAGTTCTGGCCGGGGTGCCACGGCTTCGAGCGCCTCGACGGCTTGTGATCGCCAGCCGACACCTCGCGCCGCCTTCTCAGGTGAGCAAAGTGAGTCTCCCTACGGCAAGGTGCTATCGCTCGATTCAGCGATGGCGCCACACCTGTTGTGCCGGATATCCTCAACGACACCGGCGCTGAGCTGCACTGAGTCATCGAACTCCGCCTCGCGCCACACCTCTTACCCCAGAGAACAGCTGGCAGAAGGGGGAACG
>NZ_JBQQCE010000508.1:0-6944 GCF_052245645.1 Streptomyces sp. KR55
CAGCCGCTGGCCCTCCTGGTCGGTCAGTCTGCGCACACGGACAGGCTCGGCCACCGCGCCTCCAGCGGTCGGATCGGACGTCACCGCACATCCAACCGCCACGACCACCAACCCGGCGAACCTATGCGGTCACAGCACTAGAAGAGGGCCTCGCCCCGCTCGAAGTCCAGCAGGCGCTGCTTGCGGTCCAGGCCGCCGCCGTAGCCGGTGAGGCTGCCGTCGGCGCCGACCACGCGGTGGCAGGGGACGATGATGCCGACGGGGTTCTTGCCGTTGGCGAGGCCGACCGCGCGAGACGCCTTGGGGTTGCCCAGGGCGTCGGCGAGTTCGCCGTACGTGCGGGTCTCGCCGTAGGGGATCTGCTGCAGCTGCTGCCAGACGGTGCGCTGGAACGGTGCGCTGGAACGGTGTGCCGTTCAGGCGTAGTTCGAGGTTGAATCCTCCCCTCCCTGAGGATGGGAGGGGATTCCTGGCTCAGGCTGCCTCCTGGAGCAGCGCTCCAGGAGGTCTTACGCCCTCGGCACCAGCCGGGTTGAGACCAGCCCGGACGAGCATCACACGAGCAGAGTTCTTGTCCCTCGGGGAGGAGACTCCGCACGCGGTGCAGGTGTAGGTGCGCTCACCCAGCGGCAGGCGATGCTTGGTTCTCGCATCGCAGTGCGCGCAGTCCATCGTGGTGTGCGCAGGGTGTACGAGGCGGACGTCCCGCCCGTGCTTGCGGCCCATCTCGATCAGGGCCTGTTTGGTGGCGCCGATGGCTGCGTCAGCGGCCTTGCGGGCCATCGTGGTCCTGGCGAGGAACTTCGGACGGAAGTCCTCCACCGCGAGGGCGTCGTGGTCGCGGACAACCTGCTTGGCCCACTTGCGGCCGGTGTCCTGTCTCTGTCTGGCGATCTTCTTATGCGCCTTCGCCCGCAGTTTCTTCGCCTCGCGGTAGCCCTTCGAGGCGGCCTGTCCCTTCGCCGGTTTGCGGCGGGCCATCATCCGGTCGTACCGGCTCAGCTTCTCCTTCGCCTTCTTGCCGTGTCCGGCGTGGGGGAGGTCGTGGGCGTCGGATGTGGTGGTGGCGGTCTCCTTCACGCCCCAGTCGACACCGAGTGCGCGGCCGGCCTCCGGCAGCGGCTGCACCTCGGCGGGCACGACGAACGAGCAATACCAGTGCCCCAGGGTGTCCTGGTACACGCGTACCGATGACGGTTCGGCGGGAAGGTCCCGCGACCACACCACCGTCACTGCGATGCCCCCGGCTAGGTGCAGGCGGCCATCCTTGAGGCGGAAGCCGCGCCGGGTGTAGTTCAGCGTCGGCAGCGCCTCACGCTTGATCTTCCACTTCGGCATCCCGGCCCGCTGCCGCATCGGCAGGCGTTCCCGGATGTCCTTGTGCGCCTTGGCGCGGGACTTGCCGAAGTCACGGATGATCTGCTGCTGGGGAACCGACGAGCCCTCACGCAGCCACGGCGTCGCCTTCCGGGCATCGGTCAGCATCTTGTCGAGTTGCGCCGGGCCGCACGTGGCCTTCTGGCCGGTTGCCTTGTTGCGCAGATGCACGGCCTTGGACTTGGCCACGCACTCGTTCCACACCCAGCGACACCGGTCCCACTCGCCCATCAGGGCGGAGCGGGCGGCAGACGACACGCGAAGCCGGAAGGTCCACCGGGCGTGCCCGGCGCCCTCGGCTTCCGTTGGTGTCATCATGCGTTCATAATAGCACCATGACCGATGAAGTCCGCATGACCCTCCGTCTCCCCGAAGACCTCCGCGACCGACTACGCGATCACGCCAAGTCCGAACGGCGGTCCCTCAACTCCGAGCTGGTGTACATGCTTGAGGTCGGCCTCCGCGCCGCTGGAGTGGACGCCGAATCGCCCGGCGGCGATTCGGCTTCTCCTGTCCCGCTGCGTGGGAAGCCGGATTCCTCCCCGGCCTGATAACGGCTAACACAATGAGGTACCGGGCACGGTCCACGGTTTCAGTGTTCGCCCGGCTGCAAGGCTGCCTCGCCATCGCCCCTGTCAGTGAGCCGTCGGTGAGACGACTGGGCGGGTTCTGCTGTCCTCGCTCTCAACCCGCCGTCACGTCACCGCCGAGCCCACTGTGAGCGTTCCTGCTGTGCCGTCGAGAATGGCTTCTGTGCCCAGGGGCAGAGTGGCCGGCCGATTCCGATGACCGACGGGCAGGCCGCCGAGAACAGGGATGCCAAGGCCGCCGAAATGCTCAATCAAGACATCAGCGATGCTCCAGCCGCCGTCCTGGGAGGCTGTCACGTCACCTTCGAACCCGAAGAACTGACCGAGAGCCACGCCGCGAAGCCCGTTCAGCACCCCGCTGCGGCGTAGTTGGGTCAGAGCCCGATCCACGTTGCGCAGGCCACCCATGGGGTGTTCGAGAAAGAGAATGGCCCCGTCGAGAGAAGGCAGCCCAGCACCGGCCTCGGTGCTGAGGGCGGTGAGGAGCCCCCCGATCAGGACGCCCGTCGCCGTCCCATCGACAGTGACGGCTTCGGTCACCTCGTTCGGATCGGCGTGCAGTGTGACCGGTTCCGTCTCAGTCAAGGCGTGTCGCAACGCCTGCACGGTCCCGCTGTCGAGGACGTCGTCGCCGTGTGTGAGGAACGGGCCATGAACGGTCGCCAGCCTGCACTCCCGCCACAGCGCGAGGTGCAGGTGAGTCACATCGCTGAATCCAATCAGAGGCTTCGGATCGCGTCGTACCGCGTCTGTGTCGAGGCCATCGGCGATCCTGTAGGCGCCCGCGCCCCCGCGCGTGGCGAAGACGGCTCGCACCCCCGGGTCCGCGAAGGCCGCGTTGAGATCCGCCAGCCGATCCCAGTCTCTGCCGGCCATGGGACCCCATTGGTCGAAGACGTGATCGCCGACTTCCACGCGCAGACCCCAGGACGCAAGGACTGCCGCGCCTCTCTCAACGTCTCGGCGACTCGGGCGGCTGGACGGCGATACGATCCGCACTCGGTCCCCGGGACGGAGCCGTGGAGCACGCAGTGGGGAACCTGTCCTCGGACCCGGACGTAGCCCCGCTGACGTGTTCAGAGGATCGGGCGGCGTGCTGGACGGATGCATAGCGCGATCATGCACGGGGATGGTTCGCTCGCCAACGCCTTACTCGGGACAACTGGGAATGTTCATCCTCGACGTCTCTGTCGACAACGGTCACTGCAGCGAGCTGAGTTGTCGGAGGGTGATCAGGCAGCAGGCCAGTTTGAGGAAGGCTTCGTGGATGTCGGCTCGACTCTCCCAGCGGATGCGGAGCGGCGGTAGCCGTGGAGCCAGGCGGTTGGGTCGGCCACGCGGCGAGGTGCCTGCCATGGCAGGTCCTGTTCCGCGCAGCCTCCCGCCGAACCGGACATGTTGGTTTCCCGATCATCCGGCTCTTCAGTGACTACAGCGTGAGCGATTCAGGCTGCTCGCGCAGGACACACAACACCGTTGCGGCGACCTGCATTTCGCATACCTCCCGGGTCTGGTGTGTTCGAGTCACTTGGCCCCCTTCGCCCGATGTGGAAGGATTTCCCGTCCTCCCTGGCCGGTCGTTACTCCGGCGACTACTACGGGGCCTCCGTCGCCGTAGGACTCGCGTCCCGTAGGCGATCCCACGTTCGTCTCTGCTGTACGTTCTAAGCGGCTTTCCAGAAGTTCTGTCGGTAACTGGTCGGGAACCAGGGGCTGGTCCAGGGCGCGGCTGTGGTCAGGAGCTGGCCGGTGAGCGGCTGCGGAAGAAGGCGTGGACCTGTCGTTGGCGGGCCGGCCAGGAGACGGCGGTGTTGGCAAGGTAAGCCTTGAGCACGGCCCAGACCCGCTCGATGGGGTTGTCGTGCGGGCTGTAGCGGGCGCCGTACCACAGGTGCAGGCCGGGATGGGCGGCCACGAACTCGCGGACCGTGCGGGCATGGTGGATCTGGTCGTTGTCGCAGATCACCACGACCGCCGGGGCGTGGGGGAAGGCCGCGATCACCTGCTTCAGCAGGTCGAGGAAGTCGGCCGTGCTACGGCGGCCCAGCCGGTAGCAGAAGGTGCGGGTGGTGACCTCCAGCACGGTCAGCTGGCGGTTCTTTCCCGGGGTGGGGATGTGCGGCCGGCGGCCGGGAAGCGTCCAGCTGGAGCGGATGTGGGGCAGCAGGTGCAGGTGAGTCTCGTCGGCGGCCCACACCACCGCCCCCGCCGGCAGCAGGCGCAGTCGTTTCGCGATCGCGGCCACCACCGCAACCCGGGCCGGATCGCCGCGGGCGATGAGCTTGAGCCGCCGCCAGACGGCGATCTGCCGCAGGCGCCGATACAGCGTGCGGCGGCTCATTCGCGGCCGCCCCGGATACCGGTGCACCCTGCACGGTCCATGGTCCGGGCCGCTGAAGCAGCGCGGCGATCCGCGCGCTCAGCCGTCTGCCGCCCGGCCGGGGCCGTCCGCTGCGGGCCGATCGTCAAGGCCCGCCACACCGCAGGTGTTGAAGCGGCCGATCCAGCGGCGCACCGTGGCAGGGTCGCGCTCCACCAGCACGGCGATCTGCGCCGGTGACAGACCCTGCAGCGACAGCAGCACCATCACCGCCCGTAACGCCGATCGCCATGGTCCCCGCAGCAGGCCGCGTAACCTCTCGCACTCGCAGGCGGACGCATTGGCGAACACGGTGAGCGGGCGCACACTGACCACAACCTCGCCGGGCGGGCGATGCTGACACCTCGATCGAACGCCCGGCGAGGGCATGTCAATGCCTCCCGCCCAACGGCCTCAACTCCCGTTACGCGCAGAACTTCTGGATACGCGCTTAGAACAGGGCCTCGCCCCTCTCGAAGTCCAGCAGGCGCTGTTTGCGTTCCAGGCCGCCGCCGTAACCGGTGAGGCCGCCGTTCGCGCCGATGACGCGATGGCAGGGGACGATGATGCCGATGGGGTTCCTGCCGTTGGCGAGGCCGACCGCGCGGGAGGCATGGGGGTTGCCGAGGGCGTCGGCGAGTTCGCCGTAGGAGCGGGTCTCGCCGTAGGGGATCCTGCGGAGCTGATCCCAGACGGTGCGCTGGAACGGCGTGCCGTTCAGCCGGAGTTCAAGGGTGAACTCCTTCAGTTCGCCCGCGAAGTACGCCTGTAGTTGTTCCTCCGTCTCCGTGAAGGGTTCCTCGGCGCTCCCCCACGCTCGGCTTCGCTCGCGCAGGGGGACCCCCATGCCGAAGGTCTCCTCCGGTGGGCGGTGGCGTTGGTCGGTCATGTAGAGGCCGCACAGGACGCCGTCCTCGGCGACGAGCGTCAGCGGGCCGTACGGGCTGTCGATCACGGTGTGGTGTTTCACTGAACGTCCTTACACAGGCAGGAAGTTGATCGGGTGGCTGTCCGTCGCCCACAGGTACTGGACCGCGTACGCCCGCCACGGTCGCCAGGACGCCGCGCGGGCGGTGAGCGCGGCGGGTGTGGACGGCAGGCCCAGCTCTCCTGCCGCACGGCGGATTCCGAGGTCGGTGGGGAGGAAGGCGTCGGGGTCGCCGAGGGCGCGCATGGCGATGACGTCGGCCGTCCAGGGGCCGAAGCCGGGGAGGGAGAGGAGCCGGGCGCGGGTTTCGGGCCAGTCGCTCTCCACGCCCAGGTGGAGGGTGCCGTCGGCTAGTTGGCTGATGAGTGTGGTGAGCGTCGTCCGGCGGGTGCGGGGCATCGCCAGTGACTCCGGGTTGACGGACGCCAGCGACTCGACGGACGGGAACAGGTGGGTGAGGCCGCCCTCGGGGTCGTCGACGGGTTCGCCGTGTGCGAGGGCCAGGCGGGCGGCGTGGGTGCGGGCGGCGGCCGTGGAGACCTGCTGGCCCAGTACCGCCCGTACGGCGAACTCGGCCTCGTCGACGGTGCGCGGCACCCGCCGCCCCGGCGCCTTGTCCACCAGCGGTGCCAGCACCGGGTCGGTGCGCAGCTGGTCGTCGACGGCGACCGGGTCGGCGTCCAGGTCGAGCATGCGGCGGCAGCGGCTGATGGCGACGGGCAGATCGCGCAGATCGCTGAGGGTGAGGCGGCAGGCGATGTGGTCGGGGTTCGGGGTCAGCGCGACGATGCCGTGGCCGTACGGGAGGCGGAGCGTGCGGCGGTAGGCGCCGATGGGGGTACCGCCCACGCCTTTCGGGCAGTGGGGGAGCCATTCCTCCACGCCTGGTACGGCGGTGGCCGCGAGGTGGCCGAAGAGGTTGTCGGGGTTGAGGGGGGCGCGGAACGGGAGGCGCAGGGAGAGGGCGCCGGGGGTGCCCTGAGGGCGAGGTGCTCGGGTGCGCAGGTCGCTCGGAGTCAGGGCGTACACCTCGCGGACCGTGTCGTTGAAGGTGCGGATCGAGGCGAAACCGGCGGCGAAGGCGATCTGCGCCATCGGCAGTTCGGTCGTCTCGATGAGCAGCCGGGCGGTCTGGGCGCGCTGGGCGCGGGCCAGGGCGAGCGGGCCCGCGCCCAGCTCGGCGAGCAGCTGGCGTTCGATCTGCCGGGTGCTGTAGCCGAGCCGGGCGGCGAGGCCGGGGACGCCCTCGCGGTCGACGACTCCGTCGGCGATCAGCCGCCCGGCACGGGCGACCGCATCCGCCCGCTTGTTCCATTCCGGGGAGCCGGGGCTGGTGTCCGGGCGGCAGCGTTTGCACGCACGGAAACCGGCCTACTGGCAGGCCGCCACGCTCGGGTGGAACACCATGCTCTGCGGCCTGGGCGGCACGACGGGGCAGCTGGGGCGGCAGTAGATCCCGGTGGTCAGGACCGCCGTGAAGAACCAGCCGTCGAAGCGGGCGTCCTTGGACTGGACGGCGCGCAGACAGCGTTCGGTGTCGGTGTGCATCCCGTTCTGCATGCGTCCAGCATCGACCCGCGGCCGGGTTGGGGCTGGCGGGAATCCGACATCAACCTTGACTGTCCTGGACCGGCCCGGATCGCCATGCGGACTCGCGCAGCAGCCGGAGCCCGTTCAGCGCGACCAGGAT
>NZ_JBQQCE010000509.1:0-6938 GCF_052245645.1 Streptomyces sp. KR55
ACGTACCCGCAGCCCAGGGCCAGCGTCACGCCGATGCCGACGAAGCCGGCCACGGCCGAGTCGACGGCGGCCGAGACCAGCACGCCGACGACCGCGGCGAGGTCGAGGTGGAGCATCTTCTCGGCCGAGCGGTGCAGCAGCCGGCGCGGCGGGGCGTCCGGGATGCGGACGCGGGAGGCCAGGTCGACATTGCGGGTGGCGACCGGCATCCGGCGGCGGTTGCGGATCAGGGTGACCAGGGCGCCGTGCGGGGCCTGGAGGCCGTAGAAGGCGATGAAGCAGGCGATCGCGCCGTAGAAGATCAGGTCGTCCGAGAGGGACAGCCGGGCCAGCAGCAGCACCAGGAGCAGCTGCCGGATCAGGAAGCGGATCGACAGACCGGCCCGGACCTTGCTGAGCCGGTTGATCAGGTAGCTGCCCTTGCGGTGCAGATAGTGGTCCGCCAGATACGTCGCGGCGGCCGCGGCCGCGAAGGCGGGAACGCTCGGGACGAGCGCGGCCAGCATGAGCACCGGGAAGCCCAGCATCATGAGGGCCGCCGCGGCCAGCTCGGCCGCGCTGCCCACCCTGGCGACGCGTATAGCGGTGGAAATCACTTGGGAAACCTGCTCTTGGAGGGGGATGCCGGTTTTGTTCGCGTACGGATTCAGGCCTCTGCGAACAACCCGTGAACGGGCGCACACAGAGGCCTGAATTACCGAATTCTAATGGGCGTCAATTATTACACGCCGTCCTGACGGTCCAGGACGCCGGCCAGCGCCTGCTCGAAGCCGGAGGCCCTGCTCGCGTCGGCCGTCGGGTCCTGCTGGCGGACGTCGATGACATGGCCGGTCAGCTCGGACAGCAGCACGTCGAGCGAGGTGCGGGCCACGGCCTCGGAGGACAGCAGCGTGCCCGCCGGCTCCTGGCCGAACGCCTTGGTGCGCATCGGGGTGGCGGTGCGCTCCGGGTTGATGCAGTTGACGCGGATGCCGTCGCCGGCCCACTCGTCGGACAGGGCCTGGGTGAGGTTCACCATGGCGGCCTTGGTCGAGGAGTAGAGGCTGTACTCGGCGCGGCCGCGGGTGTAGCTGCTGGAGGTGTACAGCAGCAACTGGCCCTTGGTCTCGGCGAGGTACTTGTAAGCAGAACGGGCGATCTGCACCGGCGCCAGGTAGTTGACCTTCAGCGCCTCCTCGATGGTGGCGTTGTCGGTCTCGGCCAGCTTGCCGATGCGCAGCACACCCGCCGTGTTGACGACGTAGTCGATGCGCCCGGTCTCGGCGTACGCCTTGGACAGCGCGTCGTCGACCTCCTCCGGGTTCTCGACGTGCGTGCCGGTGGTGGAGCGGCCCAGCGCGTAGACGTTCGCGCCGTAGGACCCGGCGAGTTCGCAGATGTCCTTGCCGATGCCGTACGAACCGCCGAAGACGACCACGGTCTTGCCGGTGAGCAGCTCGCGGTAGGCCTCCTCGCCGTTCTGCTCCGGCGCGGCCGTGGAGGCGAGCTGGAACAGCTTGTCGGCGATGAAGACGTCGACGGGCTGGGTGACCTTCATGTTGTACTCGTCGCCCGCGACGACGTGGATCGGCACGTCCGGCAGGTACTTGAGCACGACCGTGCAGTCGTCCGTGGCCTGGAAGTTGGGGTCGCCGGCCGCGACCTCGTAGGCCCGCTTGATCGTGGACAGCTTGAAGGCCTGCGGAGTCTGGCCGCGGCGCAGCCGGGAGCGGTCCGGGATCTCGGTGATGAACTCGCCGTCCTCACCGTGCGTGCGGGTCACGATGATGGTGTCCGCGGACGGGATGGCGACGTCGACGGCCTGGTAGCGCTGCAGTGCGGCCACGCAGTCGTCGATGACGCGCTGCGACAGCAGCGGACGTACGGCGTCGTGGAAGAGGACGTTGAGGTCCTCGCCCTCGGCCAGGCCCTCACCGAGAGCGGAGATGGCGCGCTCGGTCGTCTCGTTCCGCGTCGAGCCGCCCTCGATGATCCTGGAGACCTTCGTGAACCCGGCCTTGGCGACGATCTTCTCCACGTCGGGCACATAACCCGGCGCCATCAGCACGATGATGTCGTCGATCGAGTCGGCCTTCTCGAAGGTGGTCAGCGTGTGCTCGATGACTGCCTTGCCGGCGATCTTCAGCAGCTGCTTCGGGATCGACAGACCCACGCGCTGACCGGTACCGCCGGCCAGGATCACTGCGGTGGTACGGGGCTTGGCTATGTGCTGTGACACAGGTGACCTACCTTGGGGCGACTGGGAACTTGCAAATGGTCCCACTCCGGGTAACCGCGATGCAAGGTGAGCGATGGCCACCGCATATGTGCGCGCAACCTGTCATTCACCTTGCGGCCCTGGTGAACCGGCGAGACCTTCCATGGACACCTCGGGAATTGCTGTGAGTAACTCCACAGGGAGTTGGCGATTGCCGAGAGTGACCTGGTGACGGCTCAGCGACGCCGCAGCGCCGTTTGACGCAGCGGTGCCCGAGGGCCTTCACCAGTTCCTTGGAAGACGTCTGGTGAACGGTACGCGACGTGACGGGTGCCGTGTGCCGCACGGGCGCCGCGGCAGCGCCGGATCACCGAGGACCCGTATGCAGATCTTCACGTCCTGCGGCGACGGGCTGCACGTGTTCTTCATGTGCATCACAGCGCCATTGCGTATCAGCCGCGAATACAGCCCGGCCGGCAGCTCATTGGCGCGGAATTCCTGGTCAAGATTCCGCAGCATTTCGGTCTCGGCGAGGGTAAGGGAAACGCCCTGGGACTCCGGTGAGGCCCAGGGCGTATCCCGTACGGCTCGTCAGACCAGCCGCACTCCGGGCCGGCCCGCCTCGACCCGCAGCCGGGCCAGTGTGCTCGGTGTCGCCTTCGGCTGCCGCACCGTGTCGACGACCCGGACCCGCGCGTCGATGCCGTCGCGGCGGATGTCGAAGAGGTGGTAGCCGCGGTGGGCGTCGAGCAGCTTCCAGTGCGGGTTGTCCGGCATGCGCGGGTCCCACTCCTTGCGGAAGGCGGTCTGGTCCTGGTCACCGTTGCTGGAGATGGAGGTGCCGACGAACTCGGCGCCGACGACGGCGGAGTCCGGGTCGGCGAAGTCCTCCTTCAGGTCGCTGATCATCGTCAGGTGCCGGTCACCGGTGAG
This sequence comes from Streptomyces sp. KR55, assembly GCF_052245645.1. Taxonomy (NCBI): domain Bacteria; kingdom Bacillati; phylum Actinomycetota; class Actinomycetes; order Kitasatosporales; family Streptomycetaceae; genus Streptomyces; species Streptomyces sp. KR55. The sequence goes on from NZ_JBQQCE010000509.1 coordinate 3,131, forward strand.
CACGACCGGGTTGCTGACGCGCTTGAACTCCTTCAGGAACTGGTTGCGTTCGGCCTGGTAGCCGTCCCAGGCGTCGTAGAACCACTGCTTGCCCTCGCCGACCAGCAGATCGGTCTCGGCCATCATGATCTGCGAGGCGATCAGGTTCCAGCGGGCGGGCGAGTTGTGCAGGTTGTTCAGCAGCCACTGCTTCTGGTCCGCGCCGAGCATGGTGAGCGACGGGTCCATGGCACCGGCCTGGCTGGTCGCCTGGTCGCTGCGGTACTGCCGGGTGTCCAGCACGTTGAGCCGGGCCAGGCGGCCGAACTCCAGGTGGCGGTACATCCGGATGTGGGGGCCGTTCGGGAGGGCGCTCGCACGGACCGGCATGTGCTCGTAGTACGCCTGGTAGGCCGCGGTCAGCCGGGCCACGAACGCGTCGTGCGGCTGCTTGTCGGGGTCCTGCGGGATGTCGCCGGCGAAGTCGTTGTCGACCTCGTGGTCGTCGAAGGTGACCACGAACGGGGCGTTCGCGTGCATCGCCTTCAGGTCCGGGTCGGTGCGGTACTGGGCGTACCGGTTGCGGTACTGGGTGAGGCTGTACGGCTCACCGGTCCCCTCGTGCCGGCGCAGGGCCGTCGCCGACGGTACGGACTCGTAGATGTAGTCGCCGACGAACACCACGACGTCCGGGTCCTGGGCCAGCATGTCGGCGTACGGCGTGAAGTAGCCGTGCTGCCAGTTCTGGCAGGAGGCGAGCGCAACGCGCAGGGTGCCGCCGGAGCTCTGCCGGCTCGGTGCGGTGCGGGTGCGGCCGGTGGGCGAGAGCTGACCGCCGGTGCGGAAGCGGTACCAGTGGTCACGCCCCGGACGCAGCCCCCGTACATCCACATGAACGCTGTGCCCGTACTCGGGCCGCGCCTGGGCGACTCCACGCCGCACGCCCCTGCTGAACCGCGCGTCCTCGGCGATCTCCCACTCCACCGACACCATGCGCTCGGGCATGCCGCCGCCGTTCAGCGGGTCGGGGGCGAGCCGGGTCCACAGCACGATGCCGTCGGGCAGCGGGTCGCCGGAGGCCACACCGAGGCTGAACACCCCGTCGGGCAGCGGGGTTTCGGCCGCTCTGGCGGCGGACGGCAGCCACAGCTGGGCGGAGGCGGCGGCGCCGAGCACGGCGGCTGATGCGGTCAGAAAGCGGCGTCGGTCGGGCGAAACGGCACCGGTCATCGGCGAACTCCCTTGCCTCGCTGGCCTCTTGGACAAGGGGAAGCTCACGCGCCCGGACGGTCCGCCCGCTGAACTCAGAGATGCGCGTGCATGACAAGCAAGGAGACAACAGAAGACCCGTCACGGCCCGGGAAACGCTCCCTTGCCGCAACGGGTCGGACGGTCGATCAGCGGGCGAACGCCAGTTTTAGAACGGCTCGAAGTCGTCGAACTCCTGCTGCGCCTCGTCCCGCTCGGCCTGCCGGTCCCGGCGCCGCTGCACCGCCGGCCGCTGCGCCTCCAGGCGGTGGTCCTCGCCACGCCGGCCCAGCATTTCCGCGCCGGCCATGACGGTCGGCTCCCAGTCGAAGACGACGGCGTTCTCCTCGGGTCCGATGGCGACACCGTCCCCGGCACGGGCGCCGGCCTTGACCAGCTCCTCCTCGACACCGAGCCGGTTGAGCCGGTCGGCGAGGTAACCGACGGCCTCGTCGTTGCTGAAGTCGGTCTGCCGCACCCAGCGCTCCGGCTTCTCACCGCGCACCCGGAACAGGCCGTCGTCCTCGCGTACGACCGTGAAGCCCGCGTCGTCCACGGCCTTCGGCCGGATGACGATCCGCGTCGCCTCCTCCTTCGGCCGGGCCGCCCGCGCCTTGGCGACCAGCTCGGCGATCGCGTACGACAGTTCCTTGAGCCCCGTGTGCGCCACCGCCGACACCTCGAAGACACGGTAGCCACGCGCCTGAAGATCCGGCCGCACCATCTCGGCGAGGTCCTTGCCGTCCGGGACGTCGATCTTGTTCAGGACGACCATCCGCGGCCGGTTGTCGAGCCCGCCGTACTCGCGCAGCTCGGCCTCGATGACGTCGAGGTCGGAGACGGGGTCGCGGTCGGACTCCAGCGTCGCCGTGTCCAGCACATGCACGAGCACGCTGCACCGCTCCACGTGCCGCAGGAACTCGAGGCCGAGCCCCTTGCCCTGGCTGGCGCCCGGAATCAGTCCGGGCACGTCGGCGATGGTGTACACCGTCGAACCGGCGGTCACGACACCGAGGTTGGGCACCAGCGTGGTGAACGGGTAGTCCGCGATCTTCGGCTTGGCGGCGCTCAGCACGGAGATCAGCGACGACTTGCCGGCGCTCGGATAGCCGACGAGCGCCACATCGGCGACCGTCTTCAGCTCCAGGACGACGTCCTGCACATCCCCCGGCTCACCGAGCAGCGCGAACCCGGGCGCCTTGCGCCGCGCCGAGGCCAGCGCCGCGTTGCCGAGCCCGCCCCGGCCGCCCTGCGCGGCGACGTACGACGTCCCCTGCCCGACCAGGTCGGCGAGGACGTTGCCCGCCTTGTCGAGCACGACGGTTCCGTCCGGCACCGGCAGGATCAGGTCCTGGCCGTCCTTGCCGGAGCGGTTTCCGCCCTCGCCGGGCTTGCCGTTGGTGGCCTTGCGGTGCGGGGAGTGGTGGTAGTCGAGCAGGGTGGTGACCGACTGGTCGACGGTGAGGATGACGTCGCCGCCACGCCCGCCGTTGCCACCGTCGGGCCCGCCCAGCGGCTTGAACTTCTCACGGTGGACGGAGGCACAGCCGTGGCCTCCGTTACCCGCGGCGACATGCAGTTCGACGCGGTCCACGAAGGTGGTCATGGGATGTGCCTCCTGGGGGTCCCCCCGGCCGAAGGCTGGGGGAGTACGAAAAAGTCTTATCGAATGAAACACGCGAAAGGCGGACCCTCTTCCCCGTAGGGAAGTGAGGTCCGCCTCGCGAAAGTTTCCGATCAGGCGACCGGAACGATGTTCACGACCTTGCGGCCACGGCTGGTGCCGAACTCCACCGCACCGGCCTGCAGCGCGAACAGCGTGTCGTCGCCGCCACGGCCGACGCCCGCACCGGGGTGGAAGTGGGTACCGCGCTGGCGGACCAGGATCTCGCCCGCGTTGACGACCTGACCGCCGAAGCGCTTCACGCCGAGGCGCTGAGCGTTGGAGTCACGACCGTTACGGGTGGACGATGCGCCCTTCTTGTGTGCCATCTCTCCTCAGTCCCTTACTTCGCAGCCGCGGGGATCTCAGTGACCTTGATCGCCGTGTACTGCTGGCGGTGGCCCTGACGACGGCGGTAGCCGGTCTTGTTCTTGTAGCGCAGAATGTCGATCTTCTGCCCCTTGTGGTGGTCCACGACCTCGGCCTGGACCTTGATGCCGGCCAGCACCCACGGGTCGCTGGTCACAGCGTCGCCGTCGACAACGAGCAGGGTCGAGAGCTCGACCGTGTCGCCAACCTTGGCAGTGGAAATCTTGTCAACCTCAACGATGTCGCCGACAGCAACCTTGTGCTGGCGACCACCGCTGCGCACGATGGCGTACACGCGGATCTCACTCTCTCGCTCGGGAACGGCACCCCCGCAGTCCAGCCGCCCGCGGCAGGCGGGCAGCCTCTCCCGGTCACGCCGTGCCCGGGAGGAAGAGGTTTACGGGGATGTGGCGCGTCTGTGGACACGCCGACGGTCAAGGTTACGGGGCCGTGGCCGAAGGGGTCAAACCGGGCCGGGCCCGTGCGGTGTGCGGCCGGTCACCCGGCAGCACACCGCACACGGACGTCAGTCCTCGTCGGTGGAGGCCG
>NZ_JBQQCE010000051.1:0-31073 GCF_052245645.1 Streptomyces sp. KR55
GGTGTACAGGGCCTTGATGTTGCCGCTGCCGAAGGTGCGCGCACCGAGCCGCTCGATGACCTCGAAGAACAGGGTGCCGCGGGGGTGGGCGGACCTGGTGAAGATCTGCAGCAGCTGTCCGTCCTGGTCCTCGTCGACCAGGATGTTCGACTCGCGCAGCGCGTCGAGCGAGTGACGCCGCAGGTCGAGGCGTTCGGGCACCAGGTCGTAGTACGTCGACGGCGTGGTCAGGAAGCCCACGCCGTTGGCGCCGAGCCGGTGCACCGCCCGCACGATGTCGTCGGTGGCGAAGGCGACGTGTTGCACGCCGCCGCCCCCGTGCTCCTTGATGAACGTGTCGATCTGCCCGGGCTCCCTGGAGGTGTCCGGTTCGATCAGGGTGAGCGTCACCGCACCGGACCGGCTCTGCACCACCTGTGAATCCATGGCCTGGCCGCCGACGATGATCCGCTCGGTGAACACCATCTCGAAGCCGAGGATCGTCTCGTAGAACGCGACGGTGGGGGCCAGTTGGCCGGCCTCCAGGCAGACGGCGAAGTGGTCGATGGTGTGCAGACCCGCGGCGGCCGGGCCCGGCGTGCTCGCGTAGCCGGCGTTCGGGCTCACGGGCGAGAGTCCGGGCAGTGCACGGGAGTCCAGCCCGGCGGCGCGCTGCACGAAGGTGTGGGTGACATCGGCGAACCCGGCGATGGTCGCCGTGACGATGCCGTTCTCCTCCCGCGGCTCCGCCACGGGTCGGGCGCCGCGCCGCACCGCTTCCGCGAACGCCCCCGCCACGTCCGCGGTGCTCAGCGCGATGTCCGACACGCCATCACCGTGACGGTCGACATAGGCGGTCGCCGGATGGTCGGCGCCCTGCGCATCGGTCAGCAGCACCCGTATGTTTTCGTCACCCAGGGCGGTCTGGCGTACCGCGTTGTCCGTCGTGCCGGGAACCGAGTGCGCGTAAACCTCCATCCCGTAGCCGTTGACGAAGAATTCCGTCGCCTCCGTCAGGTCGCCGACCGAGAAACCGACGTGATCGACGCCGAGATCATCGAAAATGCTCACGAAATCCCTTTCTGGAGGCTTTGGACATCACACTGTTCGCGAATGAAGTCCGCGAGGCGGTTGATGCCGACTGTGATCTCATCCGGTGACAGATAGCTGAGGGACAGGCGGAGCTGCCGACGCGGGCGCCCGTCGCCGTAGAAGTGGTGCAGCGGAGTCCACAGGACCTGATGGCGCCGCGCGGAGTGCATGAGAAGTTCGTCGTCGACCGCGAACGGGACCGTCAGGACGACGAAGAATCCGCCGGCCGGCGTGTTCCAGGTCACCTCGGGACGGCTGTCGTCGGGGAAATGGCGGGCCAACTCGTTCAACGCGTGCCGCAGATTTCCCTGGTACAGCTCCGTTTCACGGGCATTGGCCGATCGCAGGCTGTGCCGGTGTGCCAGGAGTTTCCCGCCGATGACGGCCTGGGCGATCGGCGAGGTGTTCACCGTGAGCATGCTCTTGACTTTGGCCAGCTGATCGGCGAGGAGTCCCGTCCGGCCGTCCGCGGACGCGGTGCGCTGGTCGGCGACCGCGAATCCGATGCGCGCTCCCGGCAGTCCCGTCTTGGCGTACGAGCCCAGGTACACCACTCGGCGCCGATCGCCGTCGAGCGCCTTCAGTGTGGGTGTCGACTCGGAATCCAGTGCTCGGAACAACCCGTACGGATTGTCCTCCAGGACCAGGAAATCGTGCTTCTCGGCCAGCCGGATCAGTGCCTCACGGGTGTCGATGTCGAGGCTGGCGCCGGACGGGTTGGCGAAATCGGCCACCACGTAGCAGGCCCGTGGTCGCAGGCCGTCCGCCTTGGCCTCCTTGACGACCCGTTCCAGGTCTTCGAGGTCGATGCCGGCCGTGTGCTCCGCGACCGGCAGCACCCGCATGTCCGCGAGGGCGGCGGCACCGGTCGCGCCCACATAGCAGGGCATGGGCGCGATGAGGGCGTCCCGGTCGTCCCGGCGCAGCGTGCGAAGGGTCAGGAAGAGCGCCTCCTGGCAGCCCACCGTGACGACGATGCTCTCCGGATCGACATGGATGCCCTCGTCCGTGGAGAGGTTCCTCCCGATCAGGTCGTGAATGATGCCCTTGGTGCGCCCGTACTGCAGGAGCGTGCGGTGGACCTGCTTCTCGTCTCCGCCGGACAGGGATCTGACGTGGGACTCGTAAATGCGAAGGTATTCGTGTACATCATTGATGTCGAAGAATCCTTCGTACGGCCGTCCGGCGGCCATGGAGAGAGCGTCCGGGAATCGTTGAGACACCTCGTTGAGGAAATTCATTGACTCGATGACCGGCGACTCCAGGGATCCATGGAGGCTGAGTGTGTCGAGTTGTGTGTGCATGCGATGCCGGCTGGTAAGACAGCCGAAGTTCCCCCTCCAGCATAAAATCGGACCCCGGCGGTGCGGTCACCGAAAAGCGGCTGGGTCCGATAAATTCCCCTACGGAAATGGCGCATTACCGCCTATCTCCGGATCGATTGAATCACGGTGCTTGATCACCGTCAACCGTGATCCGAATCAAGCCGAGCGCAGCGATTTCCGGCCAATCTTGGTGAGCGCGTGCACTTGGTGCGCCCGGGGTACACCCGCACATCCGGATCGCGCGGACACCAGAGCGTCGTGCACTCCCATGGCGGTGACCCACCGTCAACTCCCCACAGCGCCAAAGCCGCTGAGTAGCGGCCCGGCAGGACCTGAAGTCCGGGCCGTTACAGCCTGAGGCTAAGCTGACGGCAGGGTGCGGACCGCGCCCGTCCCTGTTCGCATCCTCTTCGAGGTGGAAGAAGTGAACAACCTGGCCGCCACCAACGAGGACTTGGCGCAGCTCAGTAACTGGTTCATCTATTCGGCGATGGCCGTGTACTCGCTGGCCTTCCTCGCCCATATCGCCGAATGGGTCTTCGGCAGTCGCAGCAAGGTCGGCCGTACGGCCGCCGCGCTCGTGGCCGAGAAGGACCGGCAGTCGGCCCCTGAGCGCCGCGAGGTGCGGGCTGCGGCCGGTGGTACGGCTGTGCTGGAGCGCCCGAAGGTGGTCGGGCGGCTCCGTGCCGGCGCCTCCACCATCGCCGACGGTCCCGGGGCGCACGGCGGCGACGAGCGGGGCGACCTCTACGGCCGTATCGCGGTGTCCTTGACCACCCTCGCCTGCCTGCTCTCGGCCGGTGGTGTGGTGAGCCGCTCGCTGTCCGCGCAGCGTGCGCCGTGGGGCAACATGTACGAGTTCTCCACCACCTTCTCGACGGCGGTCGTCGGTCTGTACCTCGTCCTGCTCCTGCTGCGGAAGAACGTGCGCTGGGCGGGACTGCCGCTGGTCACCACCGTCCTGCTCGACCTGGGTGTGGCGGTCACCTGGCTCTACACCGAGAGTGACCAGCTGGTCCCGGCGCTGCACTCGTACTGGCTGTGGATCCATGTGTCCGTGGCGATCCTCTGCGGTGCGGCCCTGTACCTCGGTGCGCTGTCCGCACTCGTGTATCTCTTCCGGGACAGCTACGAGACGCGTCTCGGCGACGGCCGGGTCGCCGCTCTCGAACGCCAGTTGGCCACGTCGGTGCGGAACAAGGAGGGCTCGGCCGGCGCACGGCTGCTGCTGTGGACCCGCATGGTGTGCAACGACATCCTGGCCCGTATGCCCGCCGCGGCGACCCTGGACAAGCTGTCCTACCGCATCAACGCCGCGATCTTCCCCCTGTGGACCTTCACGATCGTGGCGGGCGCCATCTGGGCCGGCGAGGCCTGGGGCCGCTACTGGGGCTGGGACCCCAAGGAGACCTGGTCCTTCGTCACCTGGATCGCCTACGCCTCCTACCTCCACGCCCGCGCCACGTCGGGCTGGAAGGGCCGTAAGGCCGCGTACATCGCCCTCGTGGCCTTCGCCACCTACCTCTTCAACTACTACGGCGTCAACTTCCTCTTCGGCGGGAAGCACTCGTACTCCGGAGTCTGAGACGTCCCTACGGGGCGGTCCGCACCGCGGTTGCCGGCCTCATCCATGACGTTTGTCCATGCACATCTTGCCCGGTAAATCTCTCACCGACCCGGCCGTGCCCGCCTGCCGAACAGCAGGCCGCGCGGTTCCGGCGGCGGTGGCGTGCCCGGCTTCAGCGGCCAGGCGAGCAGCATGCCGGCGAGGAAGCCGACGATATGGGCGGCGTAGGCCACGGTGCCCACGTCGGACACGCCCTCGCCGGAGGAGTACACCGCCTGGAGCACGAACCAGAAGCCCAGCACCAGCCAGGCCGGCAGGCGCAGCGGCAGGAAGATCAGGAACGGCACCAGGACCCACACCCGGACCTTCGGGTACAGCACCAGGTAGGCGCCGAGGATCCCGGCGATCGCCCCGGACGCGCCGATCAGCGGTTCGGACGAGTCGTCGTTGAGGAGCGCGAAGCCGTACGAGGCCGCATAGCCGCAGACGGCGTAGAAGAGCGTGAACCGCACATGGCCCATGCGGTCCTCGATGTTGTTGCCGAAGATCAGCAGGAAGAGCATGTTGCCCAGCAGATGCAGCCAGCTGCCGTGCAGGAACATCGCCGTGAGGACGCTCAGTTCCGGCGACTTGTCGTAACCCGGCGGGCCGACCACGCAGCCCGGGCCCTGCGGGCCCACCGCGATGTCGCCGGTGGGCACCAGCCGCGGCATCTGATGGTGGATCAGTTCGCGTGGCACCACGGCATATTGGTCCAGGTAGGCCTGGAGATGGCACAGCTGCGCCAGGCTGCCGTCGCCCGCCACGGAACCCGCCATGCCGGGCATGGACAGGAACACGACGACGTTCGCCGCGATCAGCGCGTATGTCACCCAGGGCGTGCGGCGCGCCGGGTTCACGTCATGGACGGGGATGACCACAAGGAAGTAGTGCCCGCGATACGTCCGCCGAACCGGTGAACGCGGCCGTCCGGGCGTGCGTATGTCTTCTCGACCAGGCCGCGGCACGGCGAGGCGCGTCGCGGGACGACGTGAGGAACAGGCGATGAACGACCGAGTTACTCCTGCGATGCAGGCCACGCCCGACGGCGAGGCACAGATGGCGCTGGTGGTCCACCTCCCCTGGGAGGACGTCGCCCGGCTCGGCCAGGAGGCCGGCCGGCTGGCGCAGCAGCTGCAGCGCCCGGTGACGCTGGACGAGGCGGTGAGCCACCGGCTGCGATCCGCCTCTCCGGGCGCGCACGCAAAACCGGCAGGAGCACAGCCGACAGCCATGCCGTCCGCCGCATCCGTGTCGTCGCTACCGTCACGCCCGCCGGCGGAACAGGCACGGCAGGCGATCGACCGGATCAACGGAACGGCGTAGTCGCCGGGGAGCGCCAACGCTCCTCAGGGGCGCGGGGCTGTGTCGATTTGCGGCTCCTCCCCCACTCTCGGCTTCGCTCGAGCGGGGGGACCCCCACCGTGGGCGCGACCAGCCCCCCCACTACCCGCACCCGGCGAGACACCCGCACCCCTACTGCGCTCGAACCTTCCCCGCAGCCTTCCGCGCAGCGACCAACACCGGATCCCACACCGGCGAAAACGGCGGCGCATACCCCAGATCCAGCGCCGTCATCTGCTCCACCGTCATCCCAGCGGTCAGCGCCACCGCCGCGATGTCCACCCGCTTGCCCGCCCCCTCCCGGCCGACGATCTGCACGCCGAGGAGCCGCCCGGTGCGGCGCTCGGCGAGCATCTTGACGGTCATGGGGGAGGCGCTCGGGTAGTACCCGGCGCGGCTGGTGGACTCGATGGTCACCGTCTCGAACTGCAGCCCCGCCCGCCGGGCGTCCTTCTCGCGCAGCCCGGTACGGGCGATCTCCAGGTCGCACACCTTGCTCACCGCCGTGCCCACCACGCCGGGAAACGTGGCGTAGCCGCCGCCGACGTTCGCACCGATGATCTGGCCGTGCTTGTTGGCGTGGGTACCGAGCGCGATGTGCCGTTCGCGGCCGGAGACGAGGTCGAGGACCTCCACGCAGTCGCCGCCGGCCCAGATGTTCTCGTGCCCGCGCACCCGCATCGCCAGGTCGGTGAGCAGCCCTCCGTGCTCGCCGAGGGGCAGTTCCGCCGCCTTCGCCAGCGCGGTTTCCGGGCGTACGCCGATGCCGAGCACGACGACGTCCGCCGGATACTCGGCGTCCGCCGTGGCCACGGCCCGCACCCGGCCGTCCTCGCCCATGTGCAGCTTGGTGACCTCGGCGTCGTTGACCATGGTGATGCCCATGCCCTCCATGGCCTGGTGCACCAGGCGGCCCATGTCCGGGTCGAGGGTGGACATCGGTTCCCTGCCGCGGTTGACGACCGTCACCTGGAAGCCGCGGTTGATGAGCGCCTCGGCCATCTCGACGCCGATGTAGCCCGCGCCGACGACGACCGCACGCCGGCCACGCGTGCCTGTGAGGGTGTCCAGGAGGTCCTGGCCGTCGTCCAGGGTCTGCACCCCGTGGACGCCGAGGGCGTCGATGCCCGGCAGGTCGGGGCGGATCGGGCGGGCGCCGGTGGCGATCACGAGTTTGTCGTACGCCGTCCAGGACTCCGCCCCGGAATCGACGTCACGCGCGCGTACCCGCCCACCCTCGACGTCGATCTCCGTGACCTCCGTGCGCAGGCGCAGGTCGATGCCGCGCGAGCGGTGCTCCTGCGGAGTGCGTGCGATCAGCTCGTCCCGGTCGGAGACCTCGCCGCCCACCCAGTACGGGATGCCGCATGCGGAGTAGGAGGTGAAGTGGCCGCGCTCGAAGGCCACGATCTCCAGCTCGTCCGGGCCCTTCAGCCGACGGGCCTGTGACGCCGCGGACATCCCCGTGGCGTCACCGCCGATCACGACCAGGCGCTCTGCCCCGTTGCTGCCACGGCTCATGCTCATGCGGACACGCTACGGGGACCGGGCTTCTCAGTCCTGCTCGCCCCGCTGCTCCTCCCGGGCGCTCTCCGGCGCAGGCCGGGCGGTGGGCAGCGGACCCAGCGCCGTCATCGCGTTCTCCGCGGCCGGGCGGCGCGACAGCCGGGGCCGTACGAGGCGCAGCCAGAGCAGGACGAGCAGCGCGGCCAGGGCGGCGAACGGCAGCACCGCGGCGACGGCCACCACGATCCAGCGCAGCATCGCCACGAACGTGTCCCAGCCGCCCGTCAGTGCGTCCACGAACCCGGGATCGTCGTCGCCCTCGGCGGTCTTCTTCACGGGCGTCTCGGACAGGGAGAGCGTGATGGTGGCCAGGCTCGTACGGTCCTTCAGGGACGCCTGCTGGGCGAGCAGCGCCTCCAGGTCGGCCTGGCGGCCGCTCAGTTCGCCCTCCAGCTCCACCACGTCGCTGAGTTTGGTCGCCCGGTCCATCAGCTCGCGGATCCGGGCGACGCTGGCGCGCTGCGTCCTGATCCGGCTCTCCACGTCGACGACCTGGTCGGTGACGTCCTGTGCCTTCGCGGTGCGGTCGAGGAGCTTGCCGGCGCCCTCCAGGTCGGTGAGGACGTCCTCGTACCGGTCGGCGGGCACGCGCAGGACCACGCGGGTGCGCTCGTTGCCCTTCTCGTCCCGCGTGGTGGTCTCGCTGCCGACGTAGCCGCCGGCGTTCTCGGCGGTGGCGCGGGCGTCGTCCAGAGCCTTGGGCACGTCCTTGACCTGCACGGTCAGGGATGCGGTGTGGATGATGTCGCTCGTGCCGAGCCGGGGCGGCGCGGTGGCGCGGCCGGAGTCGGCACGGCCGCCGCTGTCGGGGACGCCGGCCTTGGAATCGGCCTGGGCCGCGGCCTCGCCGGCACTGCTGTCGCTTCCGCTGTCGTCCGCGCCGGTGCAGCCCGTGAGGGCGAGGGCGGCGGCGATCAGGATCCCGGCCAGGGCCTGGGCCGGCCGTCGTACGGAACGTCGTGCGCGCATGTGGGTGCATCCCCCCGAGGGTCGTGGCGACTGACGCTTCTTCGACGCCGGGACAGGGCGGGACGTTTGACCGGGCCGGTCCCGATGCGGTCACGGTCGGGACTCGGTGGGGCCACGGGGTCGCGGCGGGACTGTCAGCGGGCTCTGAGAAGGTGGAGCCATGAACGGAGCACGCACGGACGTCGGGCATGTCGTCGTCATCGGAGCCGGAATCGCCGGGCTGGCCGCGGCGCACCGGCTGCTGGCGCGGGGGGCGCGGGTGACCGTGCTGGAGGCGTCGGACCGGGTCGGCGGGAAGCTGCTGCCCGGCGAGATCGCGGGCGTGCGGGTCGACCTGGGCGCCGAGTCGATGCTGGCGCGCCGGCCCGAGGCGGTGGCGCTCGCCCGCGAGGTGGGGCTGACCGACCGGCTCCAGCCGCCGGCGACCGCGTCCGCCTCGCTCTGGACCCGCGGCGCCCTGCGCCCCATGCCCAAGGGCCACGTCATGGGCGTGCCCGGCACCGCGTCCGCCCTCTCCGGAGTCCTGTCCGACGAGGGCCTGCACCGCATCGAGCGCGACGCCGACCTGCCCCGCACCGAGGTCGGCGACGACGTGGCGGTGGGGGAGTACGTGGCGGCGCGGCTCGGCCGCGAGGTCGTCGACCGCCTGGTGGAGCCGCTGCTGGGCGGGGTGTACGCGGGCGACGCGTACCGCATCTCGATGCGGTCGGCCGTCCCTCAGCTCTTCCAGGCCGCCCGCACCCACACCTCGCTCACCGAGGGGGTGCGGGAGATCCAGGCCGGGGCGGCCGCGGCCCAGCAGAGCGGGCCGGTGTTCATGGGTATCCGGGGCGGCGTGGGCAGTCTGCCTCTCGCCGTCGCGGAGTCGGTGCGCGCCCGCGGGGGCGAGATCGTCACCGGGGCACCCGTGACGGAGCTGCGCCGGGAGCCGGCCGCCGGGTGGCGGATCGTCGCCGGCGACCGGGTGCTGCACGCCGACGCCGTGATCGTCGCCGTGCCCGCGCCCGCCGCAGCAGGGCTGCTGCGTGCAGAGGCTCCCGCCGCCGCTGCCGAGCTCGCCGCCGTCGAGTACGCGTCCATGGCTCTGGTCACCCTCGCCTACCGCAGGTCCGAGGCGCACCTTCCCGAGGGCAGCGGGTTCCTGGTGCCCCCAGTCGACGGGCGGACCATCAAGGCGTCGACGTTCGCCTCGCAGAAGTGGGGCTGGATCGCCGACGAGAACCCGGACCTGGTCGTGCTGCGCACGTCCGTCGGGCGGTACGGCGAGACGGAGATCCTCCAGCGCGACGACGCCGGGCTCGTGGAGGTCTCGCGCACCGACCTGCGCGCGGCGACCGGCCTGGCGGCGACCCCCGTCGAGACCCGCGTCACCCGGTGGTCCGACGGCCTGCCCCAGTACCCCGTCGGCCACCACGCGCGCGTGGCCCGCATCCGCGAGCACATCGGCAAGCTGCCCGGACTGGCCGTGTGCGGCGCGGTGTACGACGGCGTCGGCATCCCGGCGTGCATCGCGAGCGCGTACGCCGCGGTGGACCAGATCCACGGTGACCTGCACGCTGTGCAGGAGCTCACCGCGAACCCGGTGCAGAGCCTGCACGGCGGAGCGGGAGAATAAGGGACATGAGTGACGACGCCCCCACCACCGGCCCTGCTCGGATCCCGAACAAGGGCAAGCTGGCCAAGGACCTCAACGAGGTCATCCGCTACACCCTGTGGTCCGTGTTCAAGCTGAAGGACGTACTGCCCGAGGACCGCGCGGGCTACGCCGACGAGGTCCAGGAGCTGTTCGACCAGCTCGCCGCCAAGGACGTCACCGTCCGCGGCACCTACGACGTCTCCGGGCTGCGTGCCGACGCCGACCTGATGATCTGGTGGCACGCCGAGACCAGCGACCAGCTGCAGGAGGCGTACAACCTCTTCCGCCGCACGAAGCTGGGCCGCGCCCTGGAGCCGGTCTGGTCGAACATGGCGCTGCACCGCCCCGCCGAGTTCAACCGCTCGCACATCCCGGCGTTCCTCGCCGACGAGACGCCCCGCGACTACGTCAGCGTCTACCCGTTCGTGCGCTCCTACGACTGGTACCTCCTGCCCGACGAGGACCGCCGCCGGATGCTCGCCGACCACGGCAAGATGGCCCGCGGCTACCCGGACGTGCGCGCCAACACGGTCGCCTCGTTCTCCCTCGGCGACTACGAGTGGATCCTCGCCTTCGAGGCCGACGAGCTGTACCGCATCGTCGACCTCATGCGCCACCTGCGCGGCTCGGAGGCCCGGCGGCACGTCCGCGAGGAGGTGCCCTTCTTCACCGGGCGCCGCAAGTCCGTGACGGAGCTGGTCGCAGGCCTCGCCTGATCAGTGTGTGGGCCGGGTGGCCGGCGCCTTCGGGGTGCGGCCGCCCGGTGTCGTCGGCTTCGGTTCCGGGTGCGGTGCGCAGGCCGCCCGGCCCGACGGGAGGCGGCCCTGCAGCAGATACGCCTCCATGTGGCCGTTGACGCAGGGGTTCGCGCCGCCCGCGATGCCGTGCGTGCCGGCGTCCCGTTCGGTCACCAGGACGGAGCCCGACAGCCGGCGGTGGAGTTCGAGGGCGCCGCGGTACGGGGCGGCCGCGTCCCGCTCGGCGGCGAGGATCAGCGCCGGCGGCAGCTCTCCCGGCCCGGTCCGCACGTCGAGGGGCTGCTGACGCGGCGCCGGCCAGTAGGCGCACGGCAGGTTCATCCACGCGTTGTCCCAGGTCTCGAACGGTGCCACGCGCGCGAGCCGGGTGTTGTCCCGGTCCCAGACCTTCCAGTCCGTCGGCCAGGGCGCGTCGTTGCACTCGACGGCCGTGTAGACCGCCCTGGAGTTCTCCGCCTCCACCGCCTTCTCCTCATGGGGCGCGGCCAGGTCGACCAACGGCCGCGGATCGCCCTTCAGATAGGCCGACAGTGCCTCGGCGCGGCGCGGCCAGAAGTGGTCGTAGTACCCGGCCTCCAGAAACGTGTTCTGCAACTGCCCCGGCCCGACCTTGCCGCCGGCCGGCTCGGCGGCGAGCCGCGCCCGTGCGGTGTCGTAGCTGCGCTGCACCTCCCCCGCGGTGGCGCCCAGCCCGTACACGGTGTCGTGCTTGGCGATCCACGCCTTCAGGTCCGCCCAGCGCCCCTCGAACGCGGCCGACTGGTCGAGGTTGTTGCGGTACCAGATCTGCGCCGGGTGGGGGTTCACCGCGGCGTCGAACACCATGCGCCGTACGTGGGAGGGGAACAGCGTCGCGTACAGCGCCCCGAAGTAGGTGCCGTACGACGCGCCTACGAAGGTCAGCTTCTTCTCGCCGAGCGCCGCGCGCAGGACGTCCAGGTCGCGGGCGTTGTTGAGGGAGTGGTAGTGCCTGAGCGCGCTTCCGGACCGCTGGGCGCAGCCGCGGGCGTAGGCCTTCGCCCCCGCGATGCGCTCCTGCTTGTACGACTCCGAGGGGTGCGCCGGTGCCTGCGAGGGTGCCTTGAAGTAGTGCTTGGGGTCCTGGCAGGACAGGGGTGCGGAGCGGCCGACGCCGCGTGGGGCGTAGCCGACCAGGTCGTATGCGGCCGCGAGGCGCTTCCACTCGGGGAGTCGACCGAGCAGCGGGAAGTGGAAGCCGGAGGCGCCCGGACCGCCCGGGTTGTAGACCAGGGCGCCCTGGCGCGGCACCTTGCGCTTGCTGTTGTGCGGGTCGCGGTGGGTGGCCCGCACTCTGCTGACGGCGAGTTCGATCTGCCTGCCGCGGGGCTGTGCGTAGTCGAGCGGCACGGTGACCTTGCCGCACTCCATGGTCTCCGGCAGATCCTGTTTGTCGGGGCACTTGCCGAAGTCGATGCCCTCGGCCTGTGCGCGGGCGGCGGCCACGGCGGTGCCGCGCATCTCGGCCGCCATGTCCGGGGCGCCGGATGCGCCGCCGGCCGGGGCGGCGACGAGCGTGGTGAGGAGCAAGGAACCGGCGGCCGTGTAGAGGACGGCAGCTCTCATCGCGTATCCCTTCGGAGCGCGGCAGCGACAAAAGGGATGTTTCGGACGGTTGCGGGTGAAGGCAAGCACCAACCGGCCGGTGTCGGCGCCAATGCGCCCGTACGCCCCCAGGCGTTGTCCGGCCGGGGAGGCCTGCGGCGAGTACGGGTGGGCCCCGATGCGGGTGAGGGAGGCCGGGGCCCGGTCAGCGGCGGAGCAGTACCCGGCGGGCGCGGGCCATGCGGGAGCGCGGACGCGGTGTCGCGCCCGCCCGGTCCAGCCACCACTGGCGCAACTCCCTCCGCGCGCGGGCGTCTTCGGGCCGCTCGGCGAGCAGCAGCTGCTCGGCGAAGTGCAGTGCGTCGCGCCGGTAGCCGCCGGTCATCGGGTGCCGCTGGGCGTACGCGAGGAAGGCGGGCCGGTAGGCGTCACCGAGGATCTCCGGCAGCTCCGGCGCGACCTTCGCCACCACGTCCGCCCGCTTCCCGGCCAGCGCCCGCGCCTGCACCCCGAGTCGCACCCGGTCGAACCCCTCCGGCACGGGCGTACCGGCGACGAGCGCGGACAGCAGCGCGGCCTGCGCGAGGCCGAGCCGCTGGCGAGCGGGGTCGGAGGCCTGCGTCGAGGGGGCCGGCCTGGCCGTCGGGAGAGCGGCTCGGTCCGGCTCACCGCCCCTTGCCCGCCCCTCCTCCAGGGCATCCCGAATCGCCACCAACTCCCGTTCCAGCTCCGCCGGTTCGGGGAAGTTCTCGTCCCGCTCCAGCAGCACTCCCGGCGGCGAGACACGGGACGCGAGGTCGGTCAGGATGTCGAGAACCGGCTGCGGGACCGGGTGGGCGTGGCTGTCGTGCCAGACGCCGTCGCGCTCGAAGCCGCCCGCCACATGGACGTAGGCGAGGGCCTCCAGCGGGATCTCGGCGAGCGCCTTCGCCGGGTCCTCGCCGCGGTTGACGTGGTTGGTGTGCAGGTTCGCCACGTCGATCAGGAGTCGTACGCCGGTGCGTTCGGCCAGCTCGTACAGGAACTGGCCCTCGGTCATCTCCTCGCCCGGCCAGGAGATCAGCGCCGCGATGTTCTCCACGGCGAGCGGCACGGGCAGCGCGTCCTGCGCGATGCGCACGTTCTCGCACAGCACGTCGAGGGCGTCCCGGGTGCGCGGCACCGGCAGCAGATGCCCGGCCTCCAGCGGCGGGGACGCGGTCAGCGGGCCGCCGGCCCGGACGAACGCGATGTGCTCGGTCACCAGCGGCGAGCCCAGCGCCTCCGCCCGCTCGGCGAGGGCCGTCAGCCGTGCCGGATCGGGCCGCTCGGCGCCGCCGAGGCCCAGGGAGACGCCGTGCGGGACGACCGTCACCCCGCGCTCACGCAGCCGCAGCAGCGCGTCGGGGAGATGCCCGGGGCAGACGTTCTCGGCGACGACCTCGACCCAGTCGACGCCCGGCATGGCTTCCACGGCGTCCGCGATCTCCGGCCGCCACCCGATTCCGGTCCCCAGTCGCTCCATGGCCCCCTCCTTCACGTCCGATCTGCCACCTGGATCCGCTGTGTCGTCTCCTTCGACGGCCCGCTGTTCCGGCGTGAGGGGGGTATGGCCCCGGCCCCGGGGCACGAACCCTTCGGCGCGCACGTTCAGAGCAACATTTGAGGTTGGCGTGGCCGGCGCCAGAAGGTACGGACGGGAGACCCCGGACGTTCACGACCGGCCGCGGAACGCTCAGCGCAGCGCCGGATGGTCCGCGACCACCGTGCAGGAACCGGGAGCGATCTCCGTGAACCCGGCGTCGCGGACCAACGGCAGCCCGATCGAGGTGAGTTCACGCCAACGGGCCGGGTCGGCGGTGCGCACGGCCAGCGGGAAGCCCGCGTCCCGCCAGGCCGCGCGGTCCTCGTCCGACAGCTCCCACCAGGCGAGCTGGGCGCCGTGACCGGCCTGGGCCATGGCCTTGCCGGCCGACATCTCCACGTCCGGGTTCAGCCACAGCACCGGCGCGCTCCGGTCCGCCTCGATGGGCGGTTCCGGGTCGTCGAGGTCGGTGCCGGAGACCTGGAGCTTCGCCAGCTCCTTGGGCCAGCCGTCGAGCGGAACCGGCGGGAACACCCGTACCTCCGCCGCCTTGCCCGTGACCGTGATGCCGGGCAAGGCCTCCGCCCGCCGCCACTCGGCGCCACGCGCCCGCCGCACCACCTTGCGGATCCGGGCGTCCTGCCAGTCCCGCATCGCCTGCGCCCACTCGCCCTCACCCAGCGACCGCTCGTCACTCAGCATCACCAGGACGGCACGGGCGGCCGTCTCCAGGGCGTCGGTTCGGGCAGGCGGCGCCCCTCGCTCGATCCGCACGACAAGCGGCAGCACAAACTGCGGCGCGGTGTCGCGTGCGCTGGGCTCGGACCGGAAGGGGCTGTCGTTCAGTTCGCTGGTCACGCCGTCCAGTCTGCCAACCTCAGGGGCGCAGGGCGGTATCGGTGTGCGGCTGAGCCGCGTGGGCGGCCCCGATCAGCTCCGACACCTTCACGAACCGGTACCCCTGCCGGCGCAGCTCCGGCACGATCACCCGCACCGCGCGCTCGGTCGTCGGGGCCGCGCTGCGCGTGCAGTGCAGTACGACGACCGACCCCGGCCGTACGCCGTCCAGCACGTCCCGGGCCACGGCGTCGGCGTCCGTCGCGAACGCGTCCCCGCTCACCACGTCCCACTGCACCGCGGTCAGGCCGGCTCCGCCGAGCGCGCGCAGTGCCCGCCGGTCGTAGCAGCCGCCGGGGAAGCGGAAGTACGGCTTCGGATCCGGTACGCCTGCCCTGCGGAAGGCGGCGTACGCCCGCTCCACATCCGCCCGCATCCGCTCCTCGGCGACCGTCGGCAGCCCGTAGCAGTCGGGCGTGAAGGCGTAGTGGCTGTAGGAGTGGTTGGCGACCTCGAAGAGGGGGTCACGGCCGATGCCCCGGGCCTGGATGGGGTACTCCTCCGCCCAGCGTCCGGTCATGAACACGGTGGCCGGCACCTGCAGCGACCGCAGCGTCGCGATCAGCGAGGGGTTGTCGAAACGTTCGCCCGCGGCTGCGCGGGGCCCCTGGTCGGCGGTCATATCCGCGTCGAAGGTGAGCGCGACCGTCCTGCCCTGGGTGCGCGGCCCGTTGGTGAAGACGGGGGTGAGGCCTTCGGGGCCCTGGGCGAGGGTGGGCGCACGGGAGTCGGTGGCCGACGGGCCCGGGCGGGCCGGGCGGGGCTGCGGGCGCTCGGTGCCGCCGCAGCCGACGAGGGCGGCGCCGAGTACGCAGACGGCGGTGAGACGTCGTACAGGAAGGATCACCGAATGAACATAAGCAGAAAAGCATATAAACAGGGCATTCGGTCCCTTGGTGTCCCTTCGATGTCACCCGCTCAGCTGTCGTCGATCTCCGGAACCGCGTGCGTGGGGCCCGCCGCTCGTGCTGCGGAGTGGTGGTCCGGCGTGTGGGTCTCCAGGAAGCGCAGCAGCTCCACCGGGAAGGGGAGCACGAGCGTCGAGTTCTTCTCGGCGGCGACGGCCACGACTGTCTGCAGCAGCCGCAGCTGGAGCGCGGCGGGCGTGTTCGCCATCTGCTGTGCCGCCTCGGCCAGTTTCTTGGACGCCTGGAACTCGGCATCGGCGTTGATGACCCGGGCCCGCCGCTCCCGGTCCGCCTCGGCCTGGCGGGCCATGGAGCGCTTCATCGTCTCCGGCAGCGACACGTCCTTGATCTCGACCCGGTCCACCTGCACGCCCCAGCCCACGGCCGGGCTGTCGATCATCAGCTCCAGGCCCTGGTTGAGCTTCTCGCGGTTGGACAGCAGATCGTCCAGCTCGCTCTTGCCGATGATCGAGCGCAGTGAGGTCTGTGCCATCTGGGAGACCGCGAACTTGTAGTCCTCGACCCTGATGAGCGCGCTCGCCGCGTCGACCACCTTGAAGTACACGACTGCGTCCACGCGCACGGTCACGTTGTCCCGGGTGATGCCCTCCTGGGCCGGCACCGGCATCGTCACGATCTGCATGTTGACCTTGTACAGCCGGTCCACGATCGGGATGATCATCGTGAATCCGGGCGGACGCACGGAACCTTTGAGCCGGCCGAGGCGTAGCACCACACCGCGTTCGTACTGCTTGACCACCCGCGCCGCTGCGGCGAGATACAGCGCGCCCGCGGAACCGACCGTCGCGGCCACGGCCAGGAGTTCGTCGAGCATGACGACCCCCTCACCCGGAGGAGCGTAATGAGTGAAAGCCTTCTCCTGTAAAGATATGCCCGGTATCGGGTCCGGGGCCATGGTCGGTCCCGGACCCGATGCGGGCCCGGTCAGGGCGAGGTGACCTTCACCGGTTCGGTGCCGGACGCGCTGTGCCGCTCGGCCCAGTTCTCCAGCGCCGTACGGCAGGCGTGGTCCAGGTGGTGCAGGCCGGACAGGTCCAGCTCGATCGGCCGGTCCTGGGGCAGCGCCTCCAGGCTGTCCAGTATCTTCGGCAGTTGCAGGAAGGTCGCGTTGCCGGACAGGTACGCCTGGACCGGTCCGGCGCCCTTGTCTATGACCTCCAGCTTGATGTGCGAGGCCTCCCAGGCGGTCTTGGCGACCGACAGGGCCAGACCGATCAGGACGCCCTCGAACATGTTCACGGCGACGATGGCCACCGCGGTGACGACGAGGATCAGTGCCTCGCCGCGGTGCGTCCGCCACAGCGACACGATCTGCCGGAACGGGATCAGCTTCCAGCCCGCGTGGACGAGGATGCCGGCCAGCGCGGGCAGCGGGATCAGCGCCAGGGCGCCCGGCAGCAGCGCGGCGAAGAGCAGCAGCCAGACGCCGTGCAGGAGGCGGGAGGCCTTGGTCTTCGCACCCGCCTGGACATTGGCCGCGCTGCGCACGATGACCGCGGTCATGGGCAGTGCGCCGAGTGCCCCGCAGACCGCGTTGCCCGCGCCCTGCGCCATCAGTTCCTTGTCGTACTGAGTGCGCTCACCGTCGTGCAGCCGGTCCACGGCCGCCGCGCTGAACAGGCTCTCCGCGGAGGCGATCAGTGCGAAGGCGAGGACCGTGCCGAGAGCTGCCGGGCTCGCCAGCTCGCCGAAGGCGTCGGCGCCCGGCACCTGGACGGCGTCGAGCAGGCCCTGCACCTCCACGGTGGCCACCGGCAGATCGAACGCGAGCGCGGCGAGCGTGGCCAGCACCACCGCCGCGAGCGCACCCGGCACCGCCCGCACGGTCTCGGGCAGCCGCTTCCAGAGCACCATCACGGCCACGGTGCCCGCGCCGATCGCGATCGAGGCCAGTGCCGTGGTGCTGCCCACGGCCTCGACGAACGCCTCCGGCAGCCCCGTGATCTTGTCGATGCCGGACGCCGGGGCCGTCATGCCGGCCGCTGCGTACATCTGGCCCGCGATGATCACGAGCCCGATGCCGGCCAGCATGCCTTCGACGACCGAGACGGAGATGGCCCGGAACCAGCGCCCCAGCTTCAGTGCGCCCATGAGGAGTTGGAGCACTCCGGCGGCGAGCACGATCGCGCCGAGCGCGGGCAGCCCGAACTCGCGGACCGCTTCGAAGACCAGCACGGTGAGCCCCGCGGCCGGTCCGGACACCTGCAGGCTGCTGCCGGGCAGCAGGCCGGTGACGATGCCGCCCACGATGCCGGTGAGCAGGCCGAGTTCGGCCGGGACACCGGAGGCGACGGCCACGCCGACGCACAGCGGCAGCGCGACCAGGAAGACGACGATGGAGGCGCCGAAGTCCTGCTTGAGATAAGGGTATTTGTAGGGGCTTTTCTGGGGGCTTTTCTGGGGGTGTTTGTGGGGGGAATTGGTCATGACGGGATTCACAGGGCCTCGAACGCGTCGGTGGCTGCGCGGTGTTCGCGCACGGTGCCGGTGTGCACCTCGTAGTACCAGCAGTGCAGCCGCAGCCGGCCGTCCGCGAGCCGCTGCTCGACGCACGGGTAGGAGCGCAGGCGCAACAACTGGGCCAGCACATGCTGTTGCACCGCCTCGGCGACCGTCGGGTCCGCCGGATCGGCGGACTTGGGCTCGTCGGCGGCGTGCGCCAGCCAGTCGCGCACGGCAGGTACGGCATCGAGGTCGTCGCCGCGCACCAGCGCGCCGACGGCACCGCAGTGCGAGTGGCCGCAGACCACGACGTCCTGGACGCCGAGCACCTCCACGGCGTACTCGATGGTGGCCGCTTCACCGGTGGGGCGGCCGGAGGTGTACGGGGGAACGATGTTGCCCGCGGTGCGCAGCTCGAACAGCTGGCCGGGGCGGGCGCCCGTGATCAGGGCCGGTACGACCCGGGAATCGGAGCAGGTGATGAACAGGACCTCGGGGGACTGGCCCTGTGCAAGCTGGGCGAACTCCTCAGGGCGCTGTCCGAACGTGCGGGCGTTGTCGATGAGGGGCTGCATGATGTGGTGATTCCTCCTGGCGCGCCGTCAGGGCGCGTCGGGCGGGCAGGACAGAGGTGGGGGACTGCTCTGCTCTCAGCAGCGGAAGACCTGAAGTGCCGCCGGAGAGTGGGCTGTCGAGGGTCTCGACGCGTGGTCGTGTGCGGCGCTGCGCACGCTCGCGTCGGATTCGGCCCCCTGATCCCGCGCCGGCAGCGGGCGCTCGGGCGCGCAGGGCGCGGGGTCGACCGCGCGGTGGCGGTCGCGGATACGCAGGGGACCGGTCGGGTCCCCGAACTGCGTGTGGTGGTGGCACGTGGCGTCCTCGGCGCGCAGCGCCTTGCCGGAGGGGTTGGTTCCGGGCTGGGCCTCGGCCTCTGCATGACGGGCTGTGTACGCATGTGCGAAGGGCGCCGTGGACGTGAAGAACGGGAGGGTCAGCAGGAGGGCAGCCAGGACCGAGTACAGCGTGCGGGCCGTCCTACCTCGAAACATGAGCCTCCCTCCGGTTTGTTCACGTCTCTAGTCCGTGCCAACGGTTGGTCAACGGTTGGTCAAGAGAGACATTAACCCTGCGAAGTTGTTTGCAGGGTTAACTCGACGTTTCGACCCGAAGAGAGCCTCAAAAGCGAGGGTGAATTGGCGTGATCCAGCCCTTGAATCCGGGGGGTTGGTCCGCTATTGGGTGTCGACCAGGCGCTTCGCGTCCCGGGCCAGTGCGGTCAGCCGGGAGATCGCGCGGAAGTACTTCTTGCGGTAGCCGCCCTTCAGCATGTCCTCACTGAACAGCTGATCGAACGGCAGTCCCGAGGCCAGGACCGGAACCTCGCGGTCGTAGAGCCGGTCCGCGAGTACGACGAGCCGCAGCGCCGTCGACTGGTCCGGAACCGGCCGCACATCCGTCAGGCACACCGCCTTCAGGCCGTCGGTCAGGGCGCCGTAACGGCTGGGGTGGACCCGGGCGAGGTGGTCCAGCAGGTGCGGGAAGTCGTCGAGCGAGGCGCCCTCCGTGGCGTACGCCGCCTTTGTCACCTGTTCGTCCGAGTACGGGGCCGGAGCCTGAGGCAGGCCGCGGTGGCGGTAGTCCTCGCCGTCGATGCGCAGGGCGCGGAAGTGGGCGGACAGGCCCTGGATCTCGCGCAGGAAGTCGGCCGCGGCGAAGCGGCCCTCGCCGAGCTTGCCCGGCAGGGTGTTCGACGTGGCGGCGAGCGCGACGCCCGCGTCGACCAGCTTGCCGAGCAGGGTGGAGACCAGAACGGTGTCGCCCGGGTCGTCGAGCTCGAACTCGTCGATGCACAGGAGTCGGTGGCCGGACAGTGTCCGCACCGTCTGCTGGAAGCCGAGAGCGCCGACGAGGTTGGTCAGCTCCACGAACGTGCCGAACGCCTTCAGCGCGGGCTCGGCCGGGGTGGCGTGCCACAGGGAGGCGAGCAGGTGGGTCTTGCCGACGCCGTAGCCGCCGTCGAGGTAGACGCCGCGTGGTCCCGCCGGGGTCTTGGGGGACCTGGACTTGCCGAACCCGAAGAATCCGCGCCTGCCCGTGCCGGGCACTCCGCCGAGGCCGGTGGCGAAGCCCTCGAGGACCCCTACCGCCTCGCTCTGGCTGGGCTGGTTCGGGTCCGGGATGTACGTGCTGAAGCGCACCGAGTCGAAGCGGGGCGGGGGCACCATCTCGGCGACCAGGCGATCCGCGGGGACATGCGGCTCGCGGGCGCACAGGGAGAGCGGGCCGGCTTCGGCTATCGGGCTCCGCCCGGCGGCGGTAGAGGTGGACACGCTTACCCATGCTAAGGGGTGGCTCGGGTTCGGCTGCGGGCTGCGGGCTGTATGTGGCCGGGCCCACGCGGGGAACCGCGGGCCGGCAGAGCCCCGCGCCCTCGGGTCGGCCGTGGCTCCGTCGGCGGACAGTTCCTCCCCCGCGTGGAACACTGCACCGCATGCGACGCCTGTTCCCTGTGACCGACCAGACGGACGACCGCGAGTGGAGCCTCGCCGAGCTGGCCGCGGCCTATGCCTATCCCGAGCCCCGGCCGGGAGAGCCGGTGGCGTGGGTGCGGGCCAACATGGTGAGCACGCTCGACGGCGCCGCCCAGCACGACGGTCGCTCGCAGCCCATCTCCAACGCCACCGACATGCGGATCTTCGGCACGCTCCGGGCGCTGGCGGACGTGGTCGTGGTCGGTGCTGAAACGGTCCGTCAGGAGGGGTATCGCCCGGCACGCGCGCGTGCGGAGTTCGCAGGGCTGCGCAGGGCGGCCGGGCAGGGGCCCGCGCCCGCGATCGCGGTGGTCACCGCGAGTCTGGATCTGGACTTCTCGCTTCCGCTGTTCACCTCGCCCCTGGTTCCGACCCTGATCCTCACGGGCGCCGCCGCGGCCCCGGACCGGATCGTGGCGGCCGAGAAGGCCGGCGCCCGGGTGGTGGTCGCCGGTGACGGCGTCGGAGTGGAGCCCGCCCGGGCCGTACGGGCCCTCGCCGAGCTGGGGCACACGCGGCTGCTGACCGAGGGCGGCCCACGGCTGCTGGGCCAGTTGGTGGCCGCCGGGGTGCTCGACGAGCTGTGCCTGACCGTGTCCCCGATGCTCACCGCAGGCGACGCGCAGCGGATCGCCGGGGGACCGTCGGTGGCGGTGCCGCAGCGTTTCGCCCTGGCGTCCCTGCTGGAAGAGGCCGGGTTTCTGTTCTCCCGTTACCGTCGGTCCTGAGGGCTCGCCAGCCCTCGTAGGAGAAGGGGCGCCTGGTGTTCACAAGCGTTTTGATGATCGAGAAGGCCCTGACGTCCGCCGACGTGGAGTTCGTCACCACCTTGCACGGGGACGAGCCGGTCACCTTCCACGTGCTGCTCCAGCCGCGCGGCGAGCAGGCGGACCGGTTGCTGCGCGCCATCGACGACCTCGCCCTCGGCGATCTCGACGAGGCGGTGCGCGAGGGGGAGACCCCGGAGGGAGAAGCGGCCAGAAGCGAGGGGCAGCAGGCGCTCGAGGTGTCCCTGCAGGCGCTGCGGGCCTCGGGCAGCGAGGCGGAGGGGCGGCTGATCGAGGCCCACCCGCTCGATGTGCTCAAGGACCTCGTCGAGGAGACCGGTGCCGACGAGGTGATCGTCCTGACCGATCCCCACTACGTGGAGGAGTTCTTCCACCGCGACTGGGCTTCCCGGGCCCGGCACCGGGTGGGCGTGCCGGTGCTGAAGTTGTTCTCGCACAGCAAGGCGTAGTGAGGTGCTGTCGGCCGCAGGCAATAGGCTGGGGCCCGCGTTCGTTCGCGGGCGCTGATCGTCGTACCGGATCTTGGGGAGATACACGCATGGCACCCGGCCTTCCTACCGCCATGGACCGACCGCACTTCATCGGCATCGGCGGCGCCGGGATGTCGGGCATCGCGAAGATCCTCGCGCAGCGCGGTGCCAAGGTCGCCGGCAGCGACGCGAAGGAGTCGGAGACCGCCGAGGCGCTGCGCGCGCTGGGTGCGACCGTGCACATCGGGCATGCGGCCGAGCACCTCGCGGACGACGCCAGCTGTGTCGTGGTGTCGTCGGCGATCCGTGCGGACAACCCGGAGCTGGCCGGGGCGGCCGAACGGGGCATCCCGGTGATCCACCGCTCCGACGCGCTCGCCGCCCTGATGGACGGCCTGCGCCCGATCGCGGTCGCGGGCACGCACGGCAAGACGACCACCACCTCGATGCTGGCGGTGTCGCTGTCCGAGCTGGGCCTGAACCCGTCGTACGCCATCGGCGGCGACCTCGACGCCCCCGGCTCCAACGCGCTGCACGGCGAGGGCGAGATCTTCGTCGCCGAGGCGGACGAAAGCGACCGCAGCTTCCACAAGTACGCGCCCGAGGTGGCGATCGTCCTCAACGTCGAGCTCGACCACCACGCCAACTACGCGTCGATGGACGAGATCTACGAGTCCTTCGAGACGTTCGCCGGGCGGATCGTGCCCGGCGGGACGCTGGTGATCTCGGCGGACCACGAGGGCGCGCGGGAGCTGACCCGGCGGCTGGCCGGGGCCGTGCGGACGGTGACATACGGGGAGGCGGACGACGCCGACGTACGTGTCCTGTCGGTCGTGCCGCAGGGGCTGAAGAGCGAGGTCACGGTCCTCCTGGACGGTGCGGAACTCACCTTCACCGTCTCCGTCCCGGGCCGCCACTACGCCCACAACGCGGTCGCCGCCCTCGCGGCGGGCGCGGCCCTCGGCGTGCCGGCCGCGGAGCTGGCCCCGGCGCTGGCCGCGTACACAGGAGTGAAGCGGCGCCTGCAGCTGAAGGGCGAGGCGGCCGGCGTTCAGGTGATCGACTCCTACGCCCACCACCCGACCGAGATGACGGCGGACCTGGAGGCGATGCGCGCGGCGGCGGGCGACACGCGCATCCTGGTCGTCTTCCAGCCGCACCTGTTCTCCCGCACCCAGGAGCTCGGCAAGGAGATGGGCCGGTCCCTGGCCCTGGCCGACGCCTCCGTGGTCCTGGACATCTACCCGGCCCGCGAGGACCCGATCCCCGGCGTGACCAGCGAACTGATCATCGAGGCGGCCCGCGCGGCCGGCGCCGACGTGACACCGGTCCACGACAAGGCGGAGGTGCCCGAGGTCGTGGCGGGAATGGCGAAGGCCGGTGATCTCGTTCTGACCATGGGCGCGGGCGATGTCACCGACCTCGGCCCGCGCATCCTGGACCGCCTGTCGAAGTGAGGGGCTGAACGCTCATGTCGTACGACGTCGAAAAGCCGGACGAGCAGTGGCGTGCGGAGCTGACGCCGGCCGAATACGCCGTACTGCGCGAGGCCGCCACCGAGCCCGCGTTCACCGGTGAGTACACCGACACCAAGACCGAGGGCGTCTACTCCTGCCGGGCCTGCGGTGCCGAGCTGTTCACCTCGGAGACCAAGTTCGAGTCCCACTGCGGCTGGCCGTCCTTCTTCGACCCGAAGGACACCGACGCCGTGGAGCTCGTCGAGGACCGCTCGTACGGCATGGTGCGCACCGAGGTGCGGTGTGCGCGATGCGGATCCCATCTCGGGCATGTGTTCGAGGGTGAGGGGTATCCGACCCCCACGGACCAGCGGTACTGCATCAACTCGATCTCCCTGAGGTTGCAGCCCGAAGGGGAGTGAGCGCACGTTGTGGCGTGCGTCACACAAGGTTTAGGGTTGAAGCGCCTGGAGGATCTCCCCGCAGGGCGAGCCGAACGACGGTGTGCGCCGGGGTCTCCTCCAGGCGAAGGAAGTGGTCCCGTTGTCGGTCGCCTGGGACGACATCGGCGGTCTCGTCGATGCTCATGAGCGGTTCCTGGCCGGTGCACGGGTCGAGTCGGACGTACGCGACTCGGTGCTCGACTCCTGGAAGCGGTGCCGGTTCGCGGGGCTCGAGCCGCACCGGCTGCTGATCCCCTACGCGCCGGACCTCGCGGTCGAGGACCCGCTGCTGCGCGCCGCCGAACCGGTGCTCAAGCGTCTGACCGCGTCGTTCGAGACGGTGAGCATGGCGGTCGTGCTGTGCGACGGGCAGGCCCGCCTGGTCCAGCGGCACGGCGGCGACCGGCGGTTGCTCGCACTGCTCGACGAGGTGAACTTCGCCCCGGGCTTCTGCGCGTCCGAGGGGGTCGCCGGCACCAACGGCGTGGGCACCGCACTGGCCCTGCGGCGGCCCGTCTACGTCGTCGGCCGTGAGCACTTCGCCGACTGCCTGTCCCCGTTCACCTGCGCGGGCGCACCCGTGCGGAATCCGCTCAGCGGGCGTATCGAGGCCGTCCTCGACCTCACCTGTCTGCGGGACGAGGGCGACCCCGCCATGGTGCGGCTGGTGCACGATGCCGCCCGGGACATCGAGACCCGGCTGCTGGAGCAGGCGACGGAGCGGGAGCGGGCGCTGCTCACCGCATACCGGCGGGCCTCGCATGCCGCGGACGGCGGTGACGCATGGCCGCGGCAGCCCGAGCAGGCGCCCACGGGCGCCGAGGCCGCCCACGACGGCGCGGACCTCGGCCGGCTCGATCTCGCTGTGCTGCGGGAGAAGGCCGAGGAGCTCATCGCCTCACCGCACCTCACCTTCGACGAGGTGGCCCTCTCCGGCGGCCGAGTGGCGATCCTGCTGCGCCGGCCGATCAGGGGTGATGCCGGTGAGATCGGCGTCGTGGTCGAGGCCCGAGTGCTCGGCGAACCGCGCCTGCGGCACGTGGAACTGGCAACGGACGGCCCCGCCGCGCCCGGGGCAACGCCCGCCTCTGCCGCCCTCCCGACGGTGACTGCGGTGCCGGTCCTGACGCCGGGGGCTTCCGCCGCGTCGGTCACACCTGGTGTGGCGCCGGCTTCTGGAGCGGGTTCGTCTGCTGTGTCGGCGGCTTCTGGGGCCGGTTCGTCTGCTGTGTTGTCGGCTCCTGGGTCGGGTTCGTCGGTCGTGTCGTCGGCTCCTGGGCCGGGTTCGTCTGCTGTGCCGACGCCTCCTGCCGCATCGGCACCTTCTGCCGCACTGGCCCAAGCTGCCGTATCGCCGCCGCCTGCGTCGGATGCTCCCGCCGTGTCACCGTTCCTGGCGGCGTCGAGCACGGCTTCCGTGCCGTCGGCGTCGGCCGTCGTCATGCGGACGGTCGTATCCGCACCGGCCGACCCGGCTGCGCCCGCTGTCTCCATGCCGGAGGCGTCGGCTGCGCCCGCTGTCTCCCCGCCGGAAGCGCCCGCTGCCCGCGCTGTCCCCCCGCCGGAGGCGCCCGCTGCGCCCGCTGTCTCCGCGTTCACCGCGCTGCGGGAGGACGCCGGTGACTCGGCCGCCGACGGCTGGCTGTTGCTCGTCGGTGAGCCCGGTGTCGGTCGGCTGGCCGTGCTGGCGCGCAGGCGGCTGGAGCTGTTGCACGACGCCGGCGTCCGGATCGGAACGACCCTCGACGTCGCGCACACCGCGGAGGAGCTGGCGGAGGTGACCGTCCCGCGGTTCGCCGACTTCACCGCCGTAGACCTGCCCGCCTCCGTGCTGCGCGGCGAGGAGCCGGGGCCGCTCGGCGAGGACACCGCGCTGCGCCGGGTCGCACTGGGCGCCGTACCCGAGGAGTCCCCGTTGCAGGAGACCGGCGGAGCGGTCCACTACGGCCCGGCCACGCCGCAGGCCCGCGGTCTGGAGAGCGGCCAGTCGGTGCTGGAACCCGACCTGGCCGCGGCCGAAGGCTGGCACGGCCAGGACGCGGAGGGGACCAAGCGGATGCTCGCGGCGGGCGTCCACTCCCTGATCACCGTTCCGCTGCAGGCGCGCGGCGCGACCCTTGGCGTGGTCAGCTTCTACCGCTCGCGGCAGCCCGCCCCCTTCGAGGACGACGACCTGTCCCTCGCCCAGGAACTGGTCGGCCGCGCCGCGATCTGCATCGACAACGCCCGCCGCTACACGCGCGAGCACACCACCGCTCTCGCCCTGCAGCGCAGCCTGCTGCCCCGCGGGCGTCCCGAGCAGAGCGCGGTCGAGGCCGCCTTCCGCTATCTGCCCGCGCAGGCCGGCGTCGGCGGCGACTGGTTCGACGTCATCCCGCTGTCCGGCGCGCGGGTGGCGCTGGTCGTGGGCGATGTCGTCGGCCACGGTCTGCACGCCGCCGCGACGATGGGCCGGCTGCGTACCGCCGTGCACAACTTCTGTTCCCTGGACCTGCCGCCCGACGACCTGCTCACCCACCTCGACGACCTGGTCGGACGGCTCGACCGCGGCGAGGGCTGGGCGGTGGAGAACACCCACCCGGACGCGGGCATCATCGGCGCCACCTGCCTGTACGCCGTCTACGACCCGGTGTCCCGGCGCTGCAGCCTCACCCGTGCCGGGCATCCCGTCCCGGTGGTCGTCGGACCCGACGGCGCCGTGGAGTTCGTCGATCTGCCGTCGGGGCCGCCGCTCGGGCTCGGCGGGATGCCGTTCGAGACCGTGGAGCTCGACCTGGCCGAAGGCAGCCAGCTCGTGCTGTACACCGACGGCCTGATCGAGGACCGGCTGCGCGACATCGACACCGGCCTGGAGCGGCTGCGTACCGTACTGGCCTGCGCCGGCCGGCCGCCGGAGGAGACCTGTGACGCGGTCCTCGACGCGCTGCTCGCGGACCGGCCGAGCGACGACGTGGCCCTGCTGGTGGCCCGTACGAACGCCCTGGGGCCGGAGCGGGTGGCGCAGTGGGAGCTGCCCAGCGACCCGGCGGTGGTCTCCCGCACCCGTGCGGCGGTCACCGACCAGATGGCCGCCTGGGGGCTGGACGACATGGCCTTCACCACCGAACTCGTCGCCAGTGAACTCGTCACCAACGCCATCCGGCACGCGACCGGCCCGGTCCGGCTGCGGCTGCTGCGCGACCGTGCGCTGATCTGCGAGGTCTCCGACGGCAGCAGCACCTCACCCCGGCTGCGCCGCGCCCGGACCGAGGACGAGGGCGGGCGCGGGCTGTTCCTCGTCGCCCAGCTCACCGAGCGCTGGGGGACCCGCTACACCACGGACGGCAAGGTCATCTGGACGGAACAGCCACTGCCCTGAGGAGCGTCAGCCGGCGGACTAGGACCTGTCCGGCGGATCATGCCGCAGACGCGGGGTCTGGCACGCCCGTCTGCCGCGTTGTCGTCACTCGCCGACTCCCCCACGCTCGGCTTCGCTCGCGCGGGGGACCCCCCCCATCGCCCCCGCTCACCAGCACCGATCAGTCACCGCCGATTTCCTGCGACCTGATCCGCCGGACAGGCCTTAGGCTGCGTGCGGGCTGATCACGCCGAAGGTCACCAGAGCGATGATGACCAGGCCGAGGGCGATGCGGTAGTGCACGAACGGCATGAAACTCCTGGTCTCGATGAACTTCATGAACCAGGCGATGACGGCGTACCCGACGGCGAAGGCGATGAGAGTGGCCAGCAGTGTGGGACCCCAGGTGGCGTGGCCGCCCTCGGTGGCGTCCTTCAGCTCGTAGAGCCCGGAGGCGAGGACGGCCGGGATGGCGAGCAGGAAGCAGTACCGTGCGGCGGCCGCCCGGGTGTAGCCCATGAACAGGCCGCCGCTGGTGGTGGCGCCGGACCGGGAGACACCGGGGATCAGTGCCATCGCCTGGCACAGGCCGTAGATCAGGCCGTCCCGGACGGTGAGGTCGTGCAGGGTCTTGCCCTCGACGGCGGTGCGGTGGCGGCCGCCGGCCTCGGCGCGGGCGGCGACACGGTCGGCGATGCCCAGGACGATGCCCATGGCGATGAGCATGGTGGCGGTCAGCCGCAGGTCGCGGAAAGGGCCCTCGATCCGGTCCTTGAAGGTGACACCGAGCACGCCGATGGGAATCGAGCCGATCACCAGCATCCAGCCCATGCGGGCATCCTGGTCCTGGCGCGTCTTCCGGTCCACCAGGGAACGGCACCAGGCGCTGATGATGCGGCCGATGTCGGCGCGGAAGTAGATGAGCACGGCGGTCTCCGTGCCGATCTGCGTGATCGCCGTGAAGGCCGCGCCCGGGTCCTGCCAGCCCGAGAAGGCCGCGACGAGCCGCAGGTGCGCGCTCGAGGAGATGGGCAGGAACTCGGTCAGGCCCTGGACCAGGCCGAGGACGATGGATTCAAACCAGCTCATGGGGCTTCAGCCGTTCAGTATGTCGACGTCGGGACGTCTGGACGTCCGCAGGTGGTTGCCCGGGGGAACCTATGTGGTTTGTGTCTGTTAAGTACGTTTTAAGGTGTTCAGTGTGGCTCGATGGCTCCAGTCCTTCCGAAGACCCCCGATGGTGCACGCCGTCGGCCGTGCGAACGCGTCCGCGGCCGCCACCGGCGTGTCGTCGCGGCTGACGGTGCTGCGGTCGACCGCGGCCGGGATCGGCACGACGCTGGACGAGGAGACCACCTGCTTGGAGCTGACCAGCGCGGTGTCCGACCTGATCGGCGGCGCCGCGGCGATAGTGCGGGGCGGTGCCGAGACGGAGTCGGCGTACGAGGCGGTCAGCGGCGACGCCGCCGTGTTGCCGGACATCGCGTGGGCCGCGGCGGTGGTCCGCAGGGTGGGCAGCCGGGTCGGACGGCACGAGGCCGGCCCGGCGTTCTGTGTGCCGCTCGCCAGCGGCGAGGACCACTACGGCGTCCTCGTGTGCGCCCGGCAGGAGGGGGTTTTCACGCGCTCGGAGACGGACGTCCTCGCCCTGCTCGCCGAGCGGGCCGCCTCGCACGTCCGGCACGCCCGGGAGTATGACCGGATGAGCCGTATAGTCGGCGATCTCCAGCGCGCGCTGCTCGACGAGCCCGGCCGGCCGCATCCGAACCTGGACGTCGCGATCCGCTATCTGCCCGTGGGGCACCGCGCCCTGGTCGGCGGTGACTGGTGCGAGACCGTCCGGCTGCACTTCGGGCGGACGCTGCTCGTCGTCGGTGATGTGATGGGGCACAGCATTGAAGCCGCCGTGGACATGACCGCCTACCGTTCGGCCCTGCGCTACATCGCCTCCGCCGACCTTCCGCCGCACCGGGTGCTGCGCCAGCTCGACGACATCGCCTCCAGCGAGTCCGACCGCCGGCCGGCCACCTGTCTGATCGTGCGTGTCGACCCCAATCGCGGACAGGTCACGCTGGCCAGCGCCGGTCATCTGCCGCCCGCCGTGATCGACGGCAAGGGCGAGACGTCGCTGCTCCCGGTGCCGGTCGGCCCGCCGCTGGGCACGGGACTGGGCGGCTACGAGCCGGCCACGTACGAGCTGGACGCCGAGAGCACCCTGGTGCTGTTCACCGACGGGCTCGTCGAGCACCGCGGCGAGGACATCGACCAGTCCCTGGACCGACTGGCGAGGCTCCACTTCAACGCTTCGGACGGGGTCGAAGGCATCCTCGACACCGTCCTGGCCCGCCTCGACGCCCGGCACGCGGAGGACGACGTGGCCGTCCTGGCGGCCCGGCTGCGGAACCGGCCGCCCCCGGTGCACGAGGTCTTCGGGCACGCCTGAACGTTTCCACCACGGTCGGGTTCCTTACGAATCCGGGACATCCGGGGGCGGCGGCGCCACCTGCCGGTACCGAGTGCGAGGCTGGCGGCATGGAACAGCAGTCGTACGGGGCACGGGTTCTGGTCGTCGATGACGACCCGACCGTCTCCGAGGTCGTCTCCGGGTATCTCGACCGGGCCGGGTACGTCGTGGACCGGGCCGGTGACGGCCCCGACGCGCTCGCGCGGGCCGCCGTCCACTGGCCGGACCTGGTGGTGCTGGACCTGATGCTGCCCGGCATGGACGGCCTCGAGGTGTGCCGGCGGATGCGGGACCGCGGACCCGTGCCGGTGATCATGCTCACCGCGCGCGGCGACGAGGACGACCGGATTCTCGGCCTGGAGGTCGGCGCCGACGACTACGTCACCAAGCCGTTCAGCCCCCGAGAGCTGGTCCTGCGGGTGGAGTCGGTACTGCGCCGAGCCCGGCCCGGCCGGCAGCCCGCCGGCACCCTGCGGACCGCCGGACTCACCGTCGACCCGGGCGCCCGGCGCGCCGCCAAGAACGGAGTCGAACTCGCCCTGACCATCAGGGAGTTCGACCTGCTCGCGTTCTTCCTCCGGCATCCCGGACGGGCGTTCAGCCGGGAGGAGCTGATGCGCGAGGTGTGGGGCTGGGACTTCGGCGACCTGTCCACGGTGACCGTCCATGTGCGGCGGCTGCGCGGCAAGGTGGAGGACGATCCGGCCCGGCCACGGTTCATCCAGACGGTGTGGGGCGTCGGTTACCGCTTCGACTCCGCCGACGGGGAGGCGTGAGCCGTGCGCGACACCTTGCTCATCGCCCTGTTCGCCTTCCTCGGCGCCACCGCGGCCGGGCTGCTCGGGGCGGGCGTGCTGCTGCTGATCCGCCGGCGCTCGCTCATCGCGCACCTCGCCGTGGTCGCCGCCGTCGCCGTCGGTGCCATGCTCGCCGGCACGCTCGCGGTGGCGCAGGCGATGTTCCTGTCCCGGCACGACCTGACCGTCGTGACCACCGTCGTCGCGATGGCCGCCGTGGTCTCGCTGGCCACCGCGCTGCTGCTCGGCCGCTGGGTGGTCGCCCGCAGCCGCGCCCTCACCCTCGCCGCCCGCTCCTTCGGCGACGGCGGCGACTTCACCAGCCCCGACGGCCCCGCCACCGCCGAACTGGCCGCGCTGAGCCGGGAGCTGGAGGCAACCAGCCGTAAACTCGCCGAGTCCCGGGACCGCGAGCGCGCCCTGGAGAGCTCCCGGCGTGAGCTGGTCGCCTGGATCTCGCACGACCTGCGCACCCCGCTCGCCGGACTGCGCGCGATGTCCGAGGCACTGGAGGACGGTGTCGCCGCCGATCCCGACCGCTATCTGCGGCAGATCCGCGCCGAGGCCGAGCGGCTCAACGACATGGTGGGCGACCTGTTCGAGCTCTCCCGCATCCACGCGGGGACGCTGGCGCTGAGCCCGAGCCGGATCTCGGTGTACGACCTGGTCGGCGACGCCCTCGCGGGCGCGGACCCGCTCGCCCGCGAGCACGGCGTACGGCTCGTCGGTGACCGGGTCGAGCCGGTGCCGGTCGAGGTGGACGGCAGGGAGATGAGCCGGGTGCTCGGCAATCTGCTGGTGAACGCGATCCGGCGGACCCCGGCCGACGGCACGGTCGCGGTGGCCGCCGAACGGTCGCCCGACGGTGTGGTCCTGTCCGTGACGGACGGCTGCGGCGGAATCCCGGACGAGGACCTGCCGCGCGTCTTCGACACCGGCTGGCGCGGCACCGACGCGCGGACGCCACCGGCCGGGGCCGGGCTGGGGCGCGCCATCGTGCGGGGCACCGTGGAGGCCCACCACGGTCGGGCCGCCGTACGCAACGTCACCGGCGGCTGCCGATTCGAGGTGACGCTCCCGACGTCCGACCCCTGACGCGCCCGCCGGTCGACCGTC
>NZ_JBQQCE010000510.1:0-6936 GCF_052245645.1 Streptomyces sp. KR55
GACTACCGGCGGACTCTGCGGGTGTACCTC
Source organism: Streptomyces sp. KR55 (assembly GCF_052245645.1). Taxonomy (NCBI): domain Bacteria; kingdom Bacillati; phylum Actinomycetota; class Actinomycetes; order Kitasatosporales; family Streptomycetaceae; genus Streptomyces; species Streptomyces sp. KR55. The sequence continues at coordinate 31 of NZ_JBQQCE010000510.1, forward strand.
GACTGCTTCGGCGACGTCCGGCGCGCCGCGGAGGCACTGCACATCCACGCCAATTCGCTGCGCTACCGGCTCAAACGGCTGGCCGACCTGGCGCCGCTCGATTTCGAGGACCCGGACGCCAGGCTGGCCGTGCAACTGGTTCTCGCCGCGACCCGGTCGCCCTGACTACCGGGCGTCGGCCGGCCGCGGCTGCCGTTCCCGCAGCGAAGCGCGCTGGATCTTGCCCGTCACGGTCTTCGGCAGGTCGGGAACGTAGTCGACGACGCGGGGGTAGGCGTGCCGGCCGATCTCCCGGCGCACCAGGTCCTTGAGTTCGGCGGTGAGGTCCTCGGACGGGGTGACCCCTTGGGCGAGGACAACCACGGCGCGCACCACCGATCCGCGCTCGGCATCCGGAGCCGCGACCGCCGCGGCCTCGAGGACCGACGGATGCGACGTGAGCACCGACTCGATCTCACCGGGGCCGACGTTGTACCCGGCCGTGACGATGACGTCGTCGTTGCGGCCCACGAACGACCACCGGCCGTCCTCGTCGAGCCGGACGACGTCCATGGTCCGGAACCACTCCGCCCGGACCAGCCGGGACTCCCACAGGTCCCCGGCGTTGGCGTAGCCACTCGTCAGCTGGTAGGGCGGCCGCCGAAGGACGATCTCGCCCTGACCGGGACCGTCGATGAACTCCCCGTCCTCGCCCAGCAGGCGCGCCTCCCACCCGGGGAGCACGCCCGACAGCGAGCCGGGAACCGTGCCGGTCCCGTCGGCTGCGAGATCGGCGAGCACCATGCCCAGCTCCGTCTGGCCATATCCGTCGCGCAGCGGCGCCTCCGTCAGCTGCCGCCACCGGGCGGCCGTCTCGGCGTCCAGCGGCTCGCCCGCACTCACCGCGCAGCGCACCGACGATGGGATGCCCCGCTCGCCGGCGACCGTGACGAGTCGGCGGTAGGCCGTGGGGACGGAGGTCAGGCACGTGACCTGCTCCCGTTCCATCACGTCCAGCCAGGCAGCGGGATCGAAGTCGCCCGTGTACATGACCCGGGTCACGCCGCGCACCATCGGAGCCGCGCCGGTGGCCAGGAGGCCGAACGACCATCCCGGGTCGGTGGTGGTGAACAGGACGTCGTTCTGATCGGCCGTCACGCTGTGGTCCAGCCAGGGCAGCAGCGAGATCACCCCGGCATGTGGGATGACACACCCTTTGGGCTCGCTGGTCGTCCCGCTGGTGAACATGACGACCGCCGTCTCGTCCGCGGCGGTGCCGACCATCGCCGTGACCGGATGGCCCGCTGCGAGCTCCGACCAGAAGTCGCGGTCCCCGTCGAGCAGCCCCTCCCCCTCGGCGCCGGCGACGGTGAACACCTGGATGTCGCGCCGCAGCGACGGGCGAGCGGCCTCTAAGACGTGCCGCCAGCGCCGGTCGACGACGACGGCGTCGACCTCGGCGGCGTTGAACCGCTGCGCGATCGCGTCGTGCCCGAACCCGCAGAACAACGGCACGTACACCAGCCCGGCGTGCCATGTGCCCAGCGCGGTGATCCACGCCTCGACCTGACGGGTGAGAATCGCCCCGACCTTCGCGCCGCGGCCGAGACCCGCCGCCACGAAGGCATCGGCGGCCCGGTTCGCTTGCTGGAAGAGGTCGTGATAAGTGTGCCGCTGCGAACTGCCGTCCGGCCTGCACATGATCAACGCGAGCCGGTCACGGTCGGCGGACCAGCGTCCGCAGCACTCGTGGGCCAGGTTGAAGCCCTGTTCCGGGTCCTGGTCCAGCGTATCCAGGACCCGCTTCCACTCGTCCGCGGCAGAGCTGCCGGAGTGTGCCACGTATGCCCCTCCTCAAAGCCGGGTGACGGCTTCGCCACCGCGGATCAGCGGGCGGCCGTTCTGGTCGGCGACCAGGTCGACCACGATCTCGTCGCCGTCGGTGTCACTGGCCGTTCCGCGTACGACGATCTCCTGTTCCGGGACGCCGAAATCGCGGAACTGCACCGCGATCCGGCGCAGGGCACGGGGATCACCGCCGGCCGCCGTCAGCACCGCGCGAGCCGCGATGCCCATCGTGTAGAGACCGTGCAGGATGTTGCTCGGCAGTCCGACACCGCGCGCGAACTCCTCGTCGATGTGAATGGGGTTGAAGTCCTTCGACGCCCGCGCGTACCGGTGCGGCAGGTCGCGGTCCGGGGTTACGGACAGGTCGAAGGTTTCGCCGGGTTTCATGTGTCCGCTCCCTGACCTGGTCGCGCCGAGCTGGCCCGGGGACGGTCGACCGCGACGCCGAGTCCGATCAGCTCCGCGATCTCCTGCTCGGCGAAGCCCCAGTCGGCCAGCGCGGCCTTGGTGTGCTCCCCCGGGGAGCACGGTGGCGACTGGATCGAGCCGGGCGTGCGCTCGAAGCGCGGGACGGGAGCAGGCTGCCGCATGCCGTACTCGGTCACGTAGGTCCCCCGCGCCTTGACGTGCGGGTGTTCCATCGCCTCGTCCACCGTGAGCACCGGGGCGAAGCAGACGTCCGTTCCTTCGAACACCCCGATCCAGTGATCGCGGCTCTCGGAGGCAAAGATCTCGGTGAGCTTGGCCCGCAGGCCGGGCCAGCGGGACCGGTCGTCCTGCGGCCACTCGGCGGGGTCGAGCCCCAGCCGGTCCAGGAGCAGGGCGTAGAACTGTGGTTCGATCGAGCCGATCGTGATGTACCGGCCGTCGGCGGTGGCGTACGAGTCGTAGTACGGCGCTCCCCCGTCGAGGAAGTTGTCCTCGCGATTGCCGCTCCACACGCCCATGTTCATGAACCCGACGATGGAGGTGAACAGCGCCGCGGTGCCGTCGATCATCGCGGCGTCGATGACCTGGCCCCGGTTCGACACGCCTCGTTCCAGCAGGGCCGCCAGCACACCGACGACCAGGACCATGCCGCCGCCGCCGAAGTCGCCGACGAGGTTCAGCGCGGGCGGGGGCGGCGTGCCCCGGCGCCCCATCGCGGCCAGCGGGCCGGCCAGCGCGACGTAGTTGATGTCGTGCCCGGCGGCCGTGGCCAGCGGTCCGGTCTGGCCCCAGCCCGTCATCCGTCCGTAGACCAGCCGGGGGTTGCGTTCCAGCACCGGTCCGGGCCCGAGCCCGAGCCGTTCGGCCACGCCGGGCCGGAACGGGTCCAGGAGGACATCGGCCTGGTCGAGAAGGCGCAGGACGGTCTCCTTGCCGCGTCGCACCTTGAGGTCCAGGGCGATCGAACGGCGCCCGCGCAGCAGCAGGTCCAAGTCGTGTCTCTGGTGCTCGCCGAGGTCGCCGTAGAGAGGCCGGTCGATCCGGACGACCTCGGCACCGAGGTCGGACAGCATCATCGCGGCGAACGGGGCGGGACCGATGCCACCGAGCTCGACGACCCGCACACCTCGCAACGGTCCGGACATGTCACCTCCGCATGACTAGCCGTCGGTGCGGCGGACGATCATCGTCCACCGCCCGTCGGCGACGGTCTCACCGAACTGGTTGACCGAATGGGACGAGAACACGAAGAACCGGAGGTTCTTCTTCTCGTGGACGTCGGCGATCGCTGCGGTGGTCGTTATGACGTCACCGTGGCAGACCGACACGCCGAACTCGAACTCCTGCCCGCCGTGGAGCATGTGCGCGTAGTCGATGCCCACGCCCGGGTCCAGCACCGCCGGCCCCATCCACTCGCAGTACACGACGGCGAACATCGGGGGCGCGACGACGTCGCGGAATCCCAGGGACCGGGCCACCTCGCGGTCGAAGTAGCAGGCCTCCTGGTGCCCGAGCACGGCGGCGAACTCCCGGATCTTCTCCATCCCGACCTCATACGTCCACGGCTCGAAGGTACGCCCGACCAGATCCCGATCGGTCATCTCAGCGCAGCCTCAGCACGCTCTTGCCGACGGTCTTGCGCGCCTCGAGGTCCTTCAGCGCCTGCGCGCCGTCTTCGAGCGCGTAGGTCGCGCCGACGATGGGCCGGACATGGCCTGCCTCGGCCAGCTCGTTGAGCTTCGCGCCGACGCGGCGGATCAACCCCGCGTCGTGGGGCACGAAGTGTCCCCACGCGACACCGACCGCGTCGATGTTGCGGAGCAGCAACCGGTTCGCCGCGATCTGCGGGATCCGCCCCTCGGCGAAGCCGATGACGAGAATGCGGCCGCCGGGCCGGATCAGGCGCAGGCTGGCGTCGAAACGATCGCCGCCGACCGGGTCGTACACGAGGTCGACGCCTTCGCCTCGGGTCCGCTCGGTGACCTCCTCGGCCCAGTCGCCGACCATGATCACCTCCTGGGCCCCGGCTTCCCTGGCGATGTCCGCCTTGCCCTCGTCGCTGACGACCGCCAGGACGCGGGCGCCGAGCCCGAGGGCGATCTGCACCGCCGCGGTGCCGACGCCCCCGGCGGCTCCGTGCACCAGCACCGTCTCACCCGCACGGAGCCGCCCGCGCTCGGCGAGTCCGAAGTAGGAGGTCTGGTAGTTGACCATCAGACCGACGGCCTCGTCGAAGCCCATGGTGTCCGGGATGGGTACGACCTTCGGCGTCGGCACCGCCACCGTCGCCGCGTAGCCGCCGCCGTGCCCGGTGAACGCGATGACCCGGTCGCCCGGCGCGATGCCGGAGTCAGCGGGTGCCGACCGCACCACCCCGGCGACCTCCAGCCCCGGCGCGAAGGGCGGTTCGGGCTTCACCTGGTACCGGCCCTGTGTCAGGAGCAGATCGGGGAACGTCACGCCCGCCGAGTGGACGTCGATGACGACGTCGTCCGGCGCCGGCGAGAGCCTGAGCGAGCCGATCCTGAGTGCGTCGGGCCCCGCCGGCTCGCTGACGACCAGCGAACGGACTTCCTCGCCCTTCATTGGCGCGTTCTCCTCACTCGGCATGCGAAACGTTCGTGGCGATCCTGCCCGGGCACGAGACGCCGTGTCTTCGTGCCAGGACCAAAAAGACCGGCAGGCCGTCTTGGCCGATACTCAAAACCCGGCGGCGGCGATGTGCTCGCGGAACCGCCGGACCAGCTCGACGGGCTGCTCCTCTGGCACCCAGTGGCCGGCCTCGCCGATGACGCCACCGGTGACGTCGTCGGCGAGCCGGCGCAGCGACTCGGCGACCTGCTCGCCCCGGCCCCAGCTCGTCGCCCCGCCCAGGGCCAGCACAGGGATCGGGATGCGGTACTCCTTGGCGCTGCGAGCGTTGTCCGCGGCGTTCCGGTCCAGCGCGCGGTAGTACTCGAATCCGGCTCGCAGAGCGTCGGGATCGGTGTAAGTACGCAGGTATTCCGCACGTTCGTCATCGGTGATGACGTCCGGCCGGTGCCCGTAGTTGTCGTAGAACCAGCCGAGGTAGGTCTCTTCCCGGCCCGCGACGAGCTTCTCGGGCAGGTCCGCCGTCTGGTGCAGAGCGTGGTGCCAGCGACGTCCGCCCTGACTGATGTCCGGGTTGCCGTCGCCCGGAATCGCGACGTCCACGACGGTCAGGCTCGCCAGGTTTCCCGGGAAGTGCGCGGCCAAGGCGTAGCCGACGATGCCGCCCCAGTCGTGACCGATCACGTGAAAGCGGTCCAGTCCGAGCCGTTCGCGCAGCAGGACCTCGATGTCGGCGGCCACCGTGCGGGCGTCGTAGCCGCCGGCAGGCCGCGACGAGTCTCCCAGACCGCGCAGGTCCGGCGCGACGACGTGGAAATCGTCCCGCAGGAGGGGGATGACCCGACGCCAGCAGTACCACGTCTGGGGCCAGCCGTGCAGCAGCACCACGGTCTCCGCGCCGGAGTCCTGGGGCTGCCCCGTCGTGACGTAGTGCAGCCGCACCTCGCCCAGCTCCGCGTGGTGGTGCTCGACGGTCGGCGCGCTCACCGGTCCACCTCCAGCCCGGCGGAACCCGGATGCGCGGTCTCCGGCGCCATCCCGAGGGCACCCAGCGATATCGCGGCGGTCAACGCGACAAACACGGCGATCGCGACGGTGGTGCCGAAACCTTCCAGAAGCGACATCGACACCACCGGAACCAGGCCACCGAGCGCCCCCGTCACCTGGTAGGCGAGCGAGGCACCCGTGTACCGGACGCGGGAAGGGAAGAGTTCCGGCAGGAACGCGCCCTGGGCCCCGTAGAGAATCCCCCAGAGGACGATGCCGACGGCTATCGCGGTGATGACGCCGGCCGGCGATGCGGTTCCGAGCAACGGGAAGAACGCGAACGCCCAGATTCCCATGAGGATCCCGGAAACCGCGTACAGGGGCCTGCGGCCGAAGCGGTCCGAGAGAGCGCCACTGCCGAGGATCACGGGAAGCGACAGCGCGGCACCGATGACCGTGCCGTACAGGCCGTAGGAGCTGGGGACTTCCCGCAGCGCCAGATAAGCGAGTGCGACGGTGGTGAAGACGTAGTAGCCGCCGAAGGAAACGACTGTCACCCCGATCGCGACGAGCAGTCGCCCGCCGTGTCTGCGGAGGGTCTCGGTCACGGGTGACTTCGCCATCGACCGCTCCACCTGGAGCTGCCGGAACACCGGTGACTCCTCGACCTGCCGGCGCAGCACGACGCCGAAGACGATGAGCACGACGCTGAACAGGAACGGGATCCGCCAGCCCCAGTCCTGGAACCCCTGCTTCCCGGTCAGGGCGACGACGCCCAGGACGACGCCATTGGCCAGCAACAGGCCGATGGGGCTGCCCAGTTGGGCGAAGCTCGTGGCCCTCCCGCGGCGCCCGGCACCCGCGTGCTCACCGATGAGCAGGACCGCGCCGCCCCACTCGCCGCCGACGGCCGCCCCCTGGAGCACGCGCAGGACGACGAGGAGGAGGGGTGCCCAGAAGCCGACCACCCCGTAGGTCGGCAGCAGTCCTATCAGGACGGTCGCCCCACCCATGATCGTCAGGGTCAGCATCAGCGTCCGGCGCCGGCCGATCTTGTACCCGAGGTGACCG
>NZ_JBQQCE010000511.1:0-6914 GCF_052245645.1 Streptomyces sp. KR55
CGGCCGAGGACCAGTCGTGCAGAAGGTCCCTCAGCTCCTGCCGGGCCACGGCGACGCGTTCCGGCTCGTCCTGGGCGACGGTGAGCATCGTACGGCGCACGGCCGGCCGGTCGGTCACGGTGTCGCCGTAGCTGTATTCCTCGCCCTGCCGGGACAGCAGCAGCACGGCGATGTCGTCCTCGCGCCGGTCGGCGAGCGGGCCGGTGGTGTGGTGGGAGGACGGCCCGTGTACGGCCTGGACCAGGGCGTCGGCGAGTTCCTCCAGCTCGTCCCCTTGTGCTCCTCGAGGACCGTCCGGATGCGCAGCCAGCCCGACTCCAGATCGTGCCCGCCGGTCTCGATGAGGCCGTCGGTGCAGATCATCATGGTCTCGCCCGGTTCCAGGAGGAACCGCGTGGTGGGGTAGTCGGCGTCCGGGTCGATGCCGAGCGGCAGCCCGCCGTCCGTCGGACGTTTCAGCACCGTGCCGTCCGCCAGCCGGATCGCCGGGTCCGGGTGTCCGGCGCGGGCGATGTCCAGGACGCCGGTCGCGGGGTCGGCCTCGACGTAGAGGCAGGTCGCGAAGCGCAGGTCGGCGGGGTCCTCGTCGACGGTGGAGATGCCGTGCAGGAAGCGGGAGGCGCGCGAGAGCACGGCGTCCGGGCGGTGGCCCTCGGCCGCGTACGCCCGTAGCGCTATCCGCAGCTGGCCCATCAGGCCGGCCGCCCGTACGTCATGTCCCTGCACGTCGCCGATGACGAGGGCGAAGCGGCCGTTGGGCAGCGGGATCATGTCGTACCAGTCACCGCCGACCTGGAGTCCGCCGCCGGTGGGGATGTAGCGGGCGGCGACGCTCATGCCGGGGATCTCGGGGCCCAGCGTGGGCAGCATGGAGCGCTGCAGGCCGTCGGTGAGCTCCCGCTCCGACTCGGCGGCGCCGGCCCGGCCGAGGGCCTGGGCGAGCATACGGGCGACCGTCGTCAGCACGGATCGTTCGTCCGGGGTGAACGCCACCGGATAGGCGAAGCCCGCCATCCAGGCGCCCATGGTGCGTCCGGCGAAGCTCAGCGGCAGGAAGGCCCAGGACTGGCGGCCGAACTGCTCGGCGAGCGGCCAGGTGAGCGGATAGCGCGACTTGTACTCCTCGGGGGAGGAGAGGTAGACCGCCCGGCCGGTGCGCACCACCTCGGCCGCCGGATAGTCGGTCTCCACCGGCATGTGCGTGAAGCGTTTCTCATCGCCGGGCCGGTAGCCGTGGTGGCCGATGACCGTCAGCCGGTCGGCCTCCACGCCGAACACCGCGAGCCCGTCCGGTGAGAAACCGGGCATCGACAGCCCGGCCGCGACCCGCAGCACCTCCTCCGTGGACCGCGCCTCGGCCAGCGCCCGGCCCGCGTCCAGCAGGAACGCCTCCCGGGAGCGCCGCCAGTCGCCGGTGACCGCACGGCGCCCCGCAGGTGTGCCCGGCGACGGGTCGGTGACCTCCTGGAGGGTGCCGATCAGCTGGTACGCCCGGCGCTCGGGGTCGAAGCTCGGTTTGGAGCGGCTGCGCACGGTGCGGATCACCCGGCCCCGCTCGTCCATGATCCGCACCCGCACCTCGGCGAGTGTCCGCTCGGCGACGGCGAGACCGATGACGCTGACGATCTCGTTCCAGTCGACCGGGTGGAGGCGCGCCCGGGCCTGGGATTCGGTCAGGGTCGACTGTTCGGCGGGCAGTCCGAGCAGCCGAGCGGCCTCGGCGTCCACGGTGACCAGCTTTGTGGCCGTGTCCCAGTGCCACATGCCGGTCGCGAGGGCGGCGAGGACCTGCCCCACAGCGGGAAGGGGCGCACCAATACGCATTGGCCCACTCTAAGAAGAGGTGATCGAAGGGTGCCACTGGTGCCGCACGCACCTAATGGTGGGGAGGCCGTCGCGGGTGGCCGGTACCCTGGGGAGAAGTTTCACGTGAAACACGCCCCGATCCGCGAAGACTGGATGAACGACGATGCATCGGTACAGGTCCCACACCTGCGGCGAGCTCCGCGCCTCTGACGTCGGCACCGACGTCCGGCTGAGTGGCTGGCTGCACAATCGGCGCGACCTGGGCGGCATCCTCTTCATCGATCTGCGCGATCACTACGGCATCACGCAGCTCGTCGCCCGTCCCAACACGGTCGCCTACGAGGCCCTGGACAAGCTCTCCAAGGAGACCGTCGTACGGGTCGACGGCAAGGTCGTCTCCCGCGGCACCGAGAACATCAACCCCGACCTGCCGACCGGCGAGATCGAGATCGAGGTCGGCGAGGTGGAGGTGCTGGGCGCTGCCGCCCCGCTCCCCTTCACGATCAACACCGAGGACGGGGTCAACGAGGAGCGGCGCCTGGAGTACCGCTTCCTGGACCTGCGCCGCGAGCGTATGCACCGCAACATCATGCTGCGTACGGCGGTCATCTCGGCGATCCGGCACAAGATGACGGCGCTGGGCTTCAACGAGATGGCGACCCCGATCCTCAGCGCCACCTCCCCGGAGGGCGCCCGCGACTTCGTCGTGCCCTCCCGCCTCCACCCGGGCAAGTTCTACGCGCTGCCGCAGGCCCCGCAGCAGTTCAAGCAGCTGCTGATGATCTCCGGCTTCGACCGTTACTTCCAGATCGCGCCCTGCTTCCGCGACGAGGACGCCCGCGCCGACCGCTCGCCGGGCGAGTTCTACCAGCTCGACATCGAGATGTCCTTCGTCGAGCAGGAGGACGTCTTCCAGCCCGTCGAGAAGCTGATGACGGAGCTGTTCGAGGAGTTCGGCAACGGCCGTCACGTGACGTCCCCGTTCCCGCGGATCCCGTTCCGCGAGGCGATGCTGAAGTACGGCTCCGACAAGCCGGACCTGCGCGCCCAGCTCGAGCTGGTGGACATCACCGACATCTTCGAGGGCTCCGACTTCAAGGCGTTCGCGGGCAAGCACGTGCGCGCGCTGCCGGTGCCGGACGTCTCCGGGCAGCCCCGCAAGTTCTTCGACCAACTCGGTGACTTCGCCGTCTCGCTCGGCGCTAAGGGCCTGGCCTGGGTGCGCGTCGGCGAGGACGGCTCGCTGTCCGGCCCGATCGCCAAGTTCCTCACCGAGGAGAACGTCAAGGTCCTCACCGAGCGCCTCGGCCTGGAGGCCGGTCACGCCGTGTTCTTCGGCGCGGGCGAGTTCGACGAGGTCTCGAAGATCATGGGCGCGGTGCGGGTCGAGGCCGCCAAGCGGGCCGGGCACTTCGAGGAGGGCGTCTTCCGGTTCTGCTGGATCGTCGACTTCCCGATGTACGAGAAGGACGAGGAGACCGGCGCGATCGACTTCTCGCACAACCCGTTCTCGATGCCGCAGGGCGGCCTGGAGGCCCTGGAGACCCAGGACCCCCTGGACATCCTGGGCTGGCAGTACGACATCGTCTGCAACGGCGTCGAGCTGTCCTCCGGCGCGATCCGGAACCACGAGCCCGAGATCATGCTGAAGGCTTTCGAGATCGCGGGCTACGACCGGGAGACCGTCGAGGACAAGTTCGCCGGCATGCTGCGCGCGTTCCGCTTCGGCGCCCCGCCGCACGGCGGCATCGCGCCCGGCGTCGACCGCATCGTCATGCTGCTCGCCGACGAGCCGAACATCCGCGAGACCATCGCCTTCCCGCTCAACGGCAACGCCCAGGACCTGATGATGGGCGCGCCGACCGAGCTGGAGGAGGCGCGCCTGAAGGAGCTGCACCTGTCGGTGCGCAAGCCGCAGCCGAAGTAACCCACGCGGCGTGAGTGGCCCGGAACCGACGCCGGTTCCGGGCCACTGACGTACGCAGGGCTCTCAGTCAGCACCTATTGACGCGCCATAAGGTCCGGGTCGGACTACCTCGCCACGAACTGGGTGAGGATCGCCTGGACCTCGTAGATGTCGACGCCCTTGGTGAAGGTCTTCTGGATCGGTGCGGCCGAGCCGGAGAGCCAGATCTTCAGTTCGGCGTCGAGGTCGAAGGTGCCGGCCGTCTCCACCGCGAAGTGGGTGATGCTGCGGTACGGGACGGAGTGGTACTCCACCTTCTTGCCGGTGATGCCCTGCTTGTCGACCAGGATGAGACGGCGGTCGGTGAACAGGATGGTGTCGCGGATCAGCAGGTACGCGGCGTGCACCTGCTCCCCCTGGCCCAGCAGACGCGCGTAGTCCTGCTGGGCCGTCCCCGGATCGATGCTGTGTGCGTTTCCGAACAGTGCCATGGATGGACCCCCCACTCGGTCGGCTCACGCGTTGTGCGTGAGCCGATGCGGCAATGGCTTCACATGATCTTCATATGTGGCCACTGTGTCCAGATCATGGCGTGCAACCGGTGCCGATCACGCCGGCTCGCCGCCGAAGCGCTCCTTGTACGCCGCCAGGTCGTCGTCCGTGAGCTTGGCGAAGAGGACCGGCGGGACGGTGAAGGGGGTGCCGGCGGGCACGGAGGACAGGGACTTCGCCTCCTCCTCGGTGACCCAGGTCGCCGTGTCGTCCTTGAGGTCGAACGCCGAGCGCATGGCCGCCGAGGAGGTCGGGATGAAGGGCTCCGAGACCACCGCGTAGAGGTGGATGAGGTTCATCGCCGTACGGAGGGTCAGGGCGGCACCCTCCGGGTTGGTCTTGATCTCCAGCCAGGGGGCCTTCTCCTCCAGGTAGGAGTTGCCGGCCGACCACAGGGCGCGGAGGGCGGCCGCCGCCTTGCGGAACTGGATGGCCTCCATCTGCTCCTCGTACTCGGTGAGCAGCCGCGCGATCTCCTCGCCGAGCTTCGCCTCTGCCTCGCCGGGCTCCGCGCCGGCCGGGACCTCGTCGCCGAAGCGCTTGCGGGAGAAGGACAGGACGCGGTTGACGAAGTTGCCGAGGGTGTCCGCCAGGTCCTTGTTCACCGTGGCCGTGAAGTGCTCCCAGGTGAAGGACGCGTCGTCCGACTCGGGGGCGTTGGCCATCATGAAGTAGCGCCAGTAGTCGGCGGGGAGGATTTCGAGGGCGTCGTGCGTGAAGACGCCGCGCTGCTGCGAGGTGGAGAACTTGCCGCCGTAGTAGTTCAGCCAGTTGAAGGCCTTGATGACGTCGACCTTCTTCCACGGGGCGCGGGTGCCCAGCAGGGTCGCCGGGAACATCACGCTGTGGAAGGGGACGTTGTCCTTGCCCATGAACTGCGTGTAGCGGACGTCCGCGTCCGACTCCCACCACCAGGAGCGCCAGTCGCGGTTCTCCGGGTCCTGGTCCGCCCACTCCTTCGTGGCGCCGATGTACTCGATCGGGGCGTCGAACCAGACGTAGAAGACCTTGCCCTCGGCCGCGAGGTCCGGCCAGGTGTCCGCGGGGACCGGGACGCCCCAGTCGAGGTCGCGGGTGATGGCGCGATCGTGCAGGCCCTCGGTGAGCCACTTGCGGGCGATGGAGGAGGCGAGGACGGGCCAGTTGTCGGCTCGCTCGTCGACCCAGGCCTCGACCTCTCCGGCGAGTGCCGACTGCAGGAGGAAGAGGTGCTTGGTCTCGCGGACCTCCAGGTCGCTGCTGCCGCTGATCGCGGAGCGCGGGTCGATGAGGTCGGTGGGGTCCAGAACGCGGGTGCAGTTCTCGCACTGGTCACCGCGGGCCTTGTCGTAGCCGCAGTGGGGGCAGGTGCCGATGATGTAGCGGTCCGGGAGGAAACGGCCGTCGGCGTTCGAGTACACCTGGCGGATCGCGCGCTCCTCGATGAAGCCGTTCGCCTTCAGCTCGCGGGCGATCTCCTGGGTGATCTCACGGTTCTGGGGGGAGGAGCTGCGGCCGAAGTAGTCGAAGGCCAGGTTGAAGCCGTCGTAGACCGCCTTCTGGGCGTCGTGCGCCTGGGCGCAGAACTCGTCGACCGGGATGCCCTGCTCCTTGGCCGCCAGCTCCGCGGGGGTGCCGTGCTCGTCCGTGGCGCAGATGTAGAGGACGTCGTGGCCGCGCTGGCGGAGGTAACGGGAGTACACGTCCGCCGGGAGCATGGACCCCACCATGTTGCCCAGGTGCTTGATCCCGTTGATGTACGGAAGGGCGCTGGTGATGAGGTGTCGAGCCATCGCGGGCTGCTCCCAGGTTTTTACAGGGGGTGACGATCGTCGTTTCTCTGGTCGTCTCGGAACCTTGAAATCGTAGCCGACATGGGCGGGCCGCCCGCTTCCTGTTTTACAGGGTGGAAGCGGGCGGCCGGTTTTTCGTTGTGCGGCTACGGCGGGCTCACGGCGCGCTCGTGGCGGGCTTACTGCGGGCTTTGCGGGCGCCAGTGGGCGAGGACGCCCTCGTAGAGCTCGGTGTCGGTGAGCTCCTTGGGGGTGGGGCCCGCGTGGAAGAAGGACGTGTTGTCCGTCTTCAGCTTGCGGAGGTAGTCGAAGGCCTTGTTGTCGTGCTCACCGAAGGCGACGAAGGTGAAGTGGATGTGGGGGTGGGTCTTCGCGGCTTCGGTGAGGGACTGGGTGGCGGGGGTCTTGGCGTCGGGGGCGCCGTCGACCTGGAAGATCACCAGGGCGGGGGTGGAGGGGTCCGACTTCTGGTGGTGGGTGATCACTTCCTGCACGGCTACGTGGTAGCTGGTGCGGCCCATGCGGCCGAGGGAGGCGTGGACGTCGTCGATCTTGGTCTCGTGGTCGGTGAGGGTGAGGTCGGCGGTGCCGTCCACTTCCGTGGAGAAGAAGACGACGTGGACCGTTGCGTCGGGGGCCGCCGGGTCGAGGTGGGCGGCGAGGGCGAGGGTCTGGTCGCCGAGGGCCTGGGCGGAGCCGTCCTTGTAGTACGGGCGCATGGAGGCGGAGCGGTCGAGGACGAGGTAGATCTTGGCGGTGGTGTGGGTGAGGTTGTGGGAGGTGAGGGTGGCTGCGGCTGCGGTGTAGGCGGTGCGGAGGGTTGAGGAGACGGGCACACGGCCTTCGGCCGGGTCTTCGTTCCCACCCGCACCACCCGT
>NZ_JBQQCE010000512.1:0-6908 GCF_052245645.1 Streptomyces sp. KR55
CAACGTGACCGCGGCCGGGCTGATGGGGCAGATCCGCACCGCCGTCCGCGCCTACACGACCGTCGGCCAGGCGCCGGGGGAGGTCATGCGCAGTACCAACCGGATGCTCATCGACCTCGGGTCCGACCTGTTCGCCAGCTGTCTGTATCTGCGGCTCGATCCGGGGCGCGGGCGGGCCGTGATGGCCCGGGCCGGGCATCCGCCGCCGCTGCTGAGGCGGCCGGACGGCCGGGTGCGGGTACTCGACCTCGCGGGCGGTCCGCTGCTGGGGATCGACGCATCGGCGACGTATCCGACGACGGAGGTCGACCTGGCGCCCGGCTCGGTGCTCGCCCTCTACACCGACGGACTCGTCGAATCCCCCGGCGTCGACATCGAGGACGCGCTCGCCGATCTGGGGCGGCGCCTGTGCGAGGCCGGGGACCGGCCGCTGGACGAGCTGGCCGACGTGCTCATGGGGCGCGAGGCGGGCGCGGAGGAGCGGATCGACGACGTGGCGCTGCTGCTGTTGCGGGCGCGGGGGGACGGCTGAGCGTCGTACGAACAAGGCGGTCCGGCCCTCCCGCCGGAGGGCCGGACCACGACTGACGGGTGTGTACGGATCAGGGTGTCTCGGTCAGCCCGGAGCCGTCCTCCACTCCGGCACCCGACTGGTCACCGACACCGGCTTCCTCACCGGCACCTGCTTCCTCACCGCCGACTTCTTCCCCGCCGGCCTCGCCGCCGACTTCTTCTCCGCCGGCTTCCTCACCGCCGACCTCACCGCCACCGGCTTCCTCGCCACCGGCCGCGTCGCCCGCGCCCAGTGTCGCGCCGACCGTCTCGAGGGCCGTCGTGACCGGCTGGAAGAACGTCTCGCCGCCGACCGTGCAGTCGCCGCTGCCGCCCGAGGTCAGGCCGAGCGCGAGCCCGTCCTGGGTGAACATCGAGCCGCCACTGTCGCCGGGTTCGGCGCAGACGTTGGTCTGGATGAGCCCGGTGACGGTGCCCTCCGGGTAGTTGACGGTGGCGTCGAGCCCGGTGACCGTGCCGTCGGCGAGGCCCGTGGTGCTGCCCATCCGGAACACCTCCTGGCCGACGGTGGCTTCCGCGGCCTGGAGGATCTGGACGGTCTGCCCGCCGCCGACGTTGACGTCGCTCGGCGCCTCGGTGGCCGGGTCGTCGTACTTGACGAGCGCGAAGTCGCCCTCGCCGGGGAAGACGGCCTGGTCGACGGTGGCGATCGGCGCCCCGTCCTGGCTGTCCGACCACTGCTCCACCGCGACTCCGCAGTGACCGGCGGTCAGGAAGGCCGGACTGCCGTCCCCCGCGGTCACGTTGAAGCCGAGCGAACAGCGGGAGCCGCCGCCGAATATCGCGTCGCCGCCCGATGCGAAGGTCTTGAAGGTGCCGGCCGACTTCTGGATGGTCGCCATGCCCGAGCCGAGGCTCTGGACGGTCGACTCCAGGGTGTCCCACTTCTCGCCGGTGACCGTGCTGTCGGCGGTGACCAGGATCTTGTTCGTCCTGGGGTCGACGGCCCAGGCGGTGCCCGGGATGGTGGCCTCGGACTTCAGGGTCTGCGCGGCGGACTGGAGTTCGGCCGTGCTGTTGTCGACCTGGCGCACCGCGGCGCCGGCCTTCTTGGCCTGGACGACGAGCTGGTTGTTGTCCCCGACGACGTTGACGACGAGCTGCTGGCTGTCCTCGTCGTAGTACGAGCCGGCGAAGGCGTCGCCGAGCAGCCCGGCGAGCTGAGCGGCGAGGTCCGAGGCGTCGCCCGCCTTCAGGGTCTTGGGGGCGGCGGCGGTGGTGTCCTCGGCGCCGTCCTGGGACGCGTTGGCGTTCGGCAGCAGAAGTGCCGCCGCTCCGAGCGCCGCCACGCTGCCCGCCGCAATCGCGGCCTTGCGCTTCGGAATTCGCTTGTGACTCAAGACTTCTCGACCTCCTGAAGGACGGGGTCTGTGCCGCCGTCTCGGCAGCTGTTGGGGGCGCCTGGATGGCCACTGGTACGCATGGGGCGCGCGGGACGTTCAATTCCGGTTTCGTGGTGCGCCGGTGGGCCATGCCGATTCGGCCAGGGGCCGCACGCGGCCAGCGCGCGCCGGGAACAATCGCCCATATGACGATGACCATCGCCGAAGCCGACAAGATCCTCACCGCCAACTTCGCTCCCTGGGTGCTGGAGCTGGGCCTGTCCGTGGCGGAGTTGGGCGACCAGCGGGCCGTCCTGCGCATGCCCTGGTCACAGCGGCTGGCCCGGGAGGGCGGCGCGTTGTCCGGGCAGGCCCTGATGGCGGCCGCCGACACCACGACCGTGATCGCCGTCTCGGCGGCGCGGGGGGCCTTCGTACCGATGACGACGGTTCAGCAGTCGACGTCCTTCCAGCGCGCGGTGACGGATTCGGATGTCCTGATCGAGGCGGCGCTCACCAAGCTGGGCCGCCGTATGGCGTTCGCCGACATCGCCATGACCGCCGAACGGACGGGTGAACTCGCGGCGCGCGCGAGCACTGTCTATGCCCTCCTGGGCTAACACGATCCGTGATCGGTCGACAACGGTCCGTTCCGAACAGTGAGCGGAATTCCAGCTTCAGGGAATCTACACATCCAATACGCAACCAAGTCACCGGGAACGGCGGATCTGCACAATCGCACGCCCCCGGACACTCCTTTGGGGCGGGAGTGCCGGATTCGCCGCCCGGGCGGCAAGGGGCCTGGACGGGCCGATGCGGTGCGGCTTGTGAAGAAGCTGCCGACAACGCGTGCGCGCGCCTGCACGGATCGCGGCCGATGGTACTCAAGTGACCTGGTGAGACGGCTGATTGATTGGATGCCCGTGGTCACCGCGTGCTTTGATCCATCGCACCGCGGAGGCCGTGCAGGGCGCCCCGCAAGGGGCGCTCGGCGCCACCGCGGTCGCGGCCGTCCATCTGTCCCCAGAGGGGGCCGCTCCCCCTTGTGAAATATCCATACGAAGGGAAGTTCCATCATGAACTCCACCCCCCAGGTTGAGACCGTCGAGATCTCCGACGCGGAGCTGGACAACGTCTCCGGCGGCCTGTCCGTGAACGCGGTCAACACCCTGACCGGTGCGCTGGACGGCATCGCCCCCGTTTCCGCCACGGTCGACACGGTCGTCGGCACGGTCGAGGGTGTCACGGGCCTGAACACCGCCCCGGTCACCAGCCTGGTCGCCGGTCTCTGATCGCACCCCAGTGCCGTTGAGTCCCGGAGTCGTATCCCGGCTCCGGGGCTCTTCGGATGCCGTCATGCAGTCCACCCGGTGAGGGAAAGTTCCGTGCAGTTCCGCCAACAGGCCCTCGCCAAGCTCCAGTCGCCGGAGGAGCTCGACCTTCCGGTGCGTCTCGCCCGCCCGCAGGGCTGGCTCGTGCTGTCCGTGACGGTGGTCGCGATGGCCGCCGCGTCCGTGTGGGCCGTGACGGGCTCGGTGACCTCCACCGTGAGCGCGCCCGCCATCCTCACGCACGGCGAGGGCAGTTACATCCTGCAGAGCCCCGTCGCGGGCCAGGTGACCGCGATCCTCGCCGAGGAAGGCGAGCGGCTGCCTGCGAACTCCCCCGTCCTCAAGCTCCGTACCGCCGAGGGCGAGACGGTGGTCCGCACCATCGCCGCGGGCCGTCTGACCGCACTGGCCGCGACGATCGGCCAGATCATCTCCACCGGCGCGAACGTCGCCGCCGTCGAGAAGGTCGCCGACGCGGACGACCCGCTGTACGCCACGGTGTACGTCCCGGCGGAGAACGCCAGCTCGATCCCCGCGAACGCGGCCGTGGACCTGACCGTGCAGACGGTCCCCACCCAGGAGTACGGCGTCCTGCGCGGCCATGTGAAGTCGGTGGACCGCTCTCCCCAGTCCGCGCAGCAGATCGCCGCGTTCCTCGGCGACAGCCAGCTGGGCGAGCAGTTCACGAAGGACGGCCGCCCGGTCGCGGTGCTGGTCCGCCTGGACAAGTCGTCCGGCACGAAGAGCGGCTACACGTGGTCGTCGGCGGACGGGCCGCCGTACGCCCTCACCTCCATGACCATGGCCACGGGTTCGATCCGGCTGGCCGATCAGCGTCCCGTCGATTGGCTGCTGCCGTGACCACCGCCCAGGAGACCCGGGGCAGACGCCGCGCCGCCCCGCCCAAGCGTCAGATCCCCAAGAGCCGCGGCAGGACCGTGCGCACCCCCACCGTCCTGCAGATGGAGGCCGTGGAGTGCGGCGCCGCCTCCCTCGCGATGGTGCTCGGCCACTACGGCAAGCACGTCCCGCTGGAGGAGCTGCGCATCGCCTGCGGCGTCTCCCGGGACGGCTCGCGCGCCAGCAACCTGCTGAAGGCGGCGCGCAGTTACGGCCTCACGGCCAAGGGCATGCAGATGGACCTGGCCGCCCTCGCCGAGGTGAAGGCGCCGGCCGTCCTGTTCTGGGAGTTCAACCACTACGTCGTCTACGACGGCATGGGGCGCCGCTTCGGCCGCCGCGGGGTGTTCATCAACGACCCCGGCAAGGGCCGCCGTTTCGTCCCGATGGAGGAGTTCGACGGCAGCTTCACCGGCGTCGTCCTCACGATGGAGCCGGGCGACGACTTCACGCGAGGCGGGCGCAAGCCCGGCGTGTGGGGCGCGATGCCCGCCCGGCTGCGCGGCACCGCCGGCACGATGCCCGCCGCCGTCCTGGCGAGCCTGCTGCTGGTCCTGGTCGGCGCGGCCGTGCCCGCGCTCAGCCGGACCTACATCGACATGTTCCTGATCGGCGGCCAGACGTCCCTGCTGGACGTGCTGTTCGCGTCCATGGGCGCCTGTGTGCTGCTCACCCTGATCCTCACCTGGCTGCAACAGGCCAACCTGCACCACGGCCGCATCATCTCCTCGACCCTGTCCAGCGCCCGCTTCCTGCGCCATCTGCTGCGACTGCCGGTCACCTTCTTCTCCCAGCGCAGCCCCGCCGACCTGGTGCAACGCCTCCAGTCCAACGACGCCGTGGCCGAGACCCTCGCCCGCGACCTCGCGGCGGCGGGCGTGGACGCTGTGGTCGTGGTGCTGTACGCCGTCCTCCTGTACACCTACGACCCGCAGCTGACGTTCGTCGGCATCGGCGTCGCCCTGCTGAACATCGTCGCCATGCGGGTCGTCATCCGGCTGCGCGCGACTCGTACGGCGAAGCTGCGCGCGGACAACGCCCGGCTCACCAACACGGCGTACACCGGGCTCCAGCTGATCGAGACCATGAAGGCGACCGGCGGCGAGGACGGCTACTTCCGCAAGTGGGCCGGGCAGCACGCCACGACGCTGGAGGAGCAGCAGCGGCTCGGCGTGCCGAGCGCCTGGCTGGGCGTGGTCGCGCCGACCCTTGCGACGCTGAACAGCGCACTGATCCTGTGGATCGGCGGCATGCGCGCGATCGAGGGCCATATCTCGGTGGGTCTGCTGGTTGCCTTCCAGGCGCTGGTGACCCGGTTCACGGCGCCGCTGACCCGGCTCAACGGCGTCGCGGGCCGCATCCAGGACTTCGCGGCCGACGTGGCCCGCCTGAAAGACGTCGAGAACTTCCGCACGGACCCGCTGTACGACCGTGCGGGCGGCGACTCCACCCGCAGGCTGCACGGTCACGTGGAGCTGGAGAACATCACCTTCGGCTACAGCCCGCTGGACAAGCCGCTGCTCACCGGCTTCGACCTCACCGTCGGACCGGGGCAACAGGTCGCGCTCGTCGGCGGCTCCGGCAGCGGCAAGTCGACCGTCTCCCGGCTGATCTCGGGCCTGTACACGCCCTGGGAGGGCGTGATCCGCATCGACGGGCAGCGCCTGGAGGACATCCCGCGCGGCTCGCTCGCGGCCTCCGTCTCCTTCGTCGACCAGGACGTGTTCCTCTTCGAGGGAACGGTGCGCGACAACGTGGCGCTGTGGGACCCGTCGATCCCGGACGAGGCCGTGGTGGAGGCGCTGCGGGACGCGGCACTGTACGACGTCGTCATGCGCCGGCCCGGCGGCATCCACAGCAAGGTCGAGCAGGACGGCCGCAACTTCTCCGGCGGGCAGCGCCAACGCCTGGAGATCGCACGAGCGTTGGTGCGCCGGCCCAGCATCCTCGTGCTCGACGAGGTGACCAGCGCGCTCGACGCCGAGACCGAGCTGGTCGTCATGGACAACCTGCGCCGGCGCGGCTGCGCGTGTGTGGTCATCGCCCACCGGCTCAGCACGGTGCGGGACAGCGACGAGATCGTCGTACTCCAGCACGGCACGATCGTGGAGCGCGGACGGCACGACGAGCTGGTGGCGCGTGGCGGGGCGTACGCGGCGCTGGTCAGGGAGCGGTGAGATGACGTCCGTGCACGAAGACGACTACGTCCTCGGGGCGCTCGGCTCGCTGGGCACGCCGATCGACTGTGCCGGGCTGGGCCGCCTGGACCTGGAGGGTCCGCAGGTGCTGTGGCTGGTCGCGGCGGGCGCCCTCGACCTGTTCGCGGTCGACGCCGCGCAGCAGGGCCACTGGCACCACCTCGGCCGGCTGGAGGCGGGCTCGCTGCTGCTCGGCCCGGTCGCGGGACCGCAGCACACGCTGGTCGCCCGCCCGGTGCGGGACTGCGTCGTGCACCGCATCGGGCTGCGCGAGCTGTACCAGCCCGCCGTCACCCAGACCTGGTCGTACGACGAGTACGGCAACCCCCAGTACGTACCGCCCACGTCGAGCCCGCTGGAGTACGCTCTCGCCCTGGGCGTCGGCCGCGGCCTGTCCATCCTCTTCCAGGCGCCGACCGCCGGTGAGCGCGCCGCGGAGATGACCGACGACGACGTCTTCTGGATGCAGGTGCCGCCCGGCAGCGTGCAGTACGGCTCCCTGTACGGGGCGGAGGCGGCGGCCGACCTGCTGATGGACCCGGCGGTCTGGCAGAGCATGGTCGACCAGCAGTACCGCCTGCTGA
>NZ_JBQQCE010000513.1:0-6903 GCF_052245645.1 Streptomyces sp. KR55
CCAGGACGATGCCCAGGCCGAAGGCGAAGGCGAAGAAGACGCCGATGACGGTGTCCTCCTTCAGCCGCCGGTTCTGGGAGACGAAGGCGATCAGCACCGCCGTGGTGATACCGGCCGCGGCACCGCCGAGGAGGAGATTGCCCTCGAAGGCGTAGGCGAGCGCGACGCCCGGGAAGGCCGAGTGGGCGACCGCGTCGCCGATGAACGCCATGCCGCGCAGCACGACGTACACGCCGACGACGCCGCACACCAGGCCGACCACCGCGGCTACGGCGAACGCCCGCTGCATGAAGGGCAACTGCCAGGGATCGGTGAAGAAGGCGATCAGCTCGCTCATGATGCGGTCACCGTGCCGATCGCTCGGTCGAGGCCGAAGGCCCGCAGCATCTGGTCGGGGTCGGCGAGGAGTTCGGGGCCGCCCTCGGCGACGACCGTGCGGTTGATCAGCGCCACCCGGTGGCAGGTGCGGCCGGCGGCCGCCAGGTCGTGGGTGGTCATCAGCAGCGCCCTGCCTTCCGCGGCCAGCCGGCCGAACAGCTCGTTCAACAGCTCCTGGGTGGGGACGTCCACGCCGGTGAACGGCTCGTCGAGGAGCAGGATCCGCGGGCCGGCGGCCAGGGCGCGGGCTACCAGGACCCGCTGCCGCTGGCCGCCGGACAGTTCACCGATCGGACGCCGCCACAGCTCGGCGAGCCCTGTCAGTTCCAGCGCCTCCTCCACCGCCGCCCGGTCGGCCGCACCCGGGCGGCGTAGCCAGCCCATCTGCCGGGTGCGGCCGGTGAGGACCGCGCCCGCGATGTCGATGGGGAAGTCCCAGGCGAATTCGTGCCGTTGCGGCACGTACCCGATGCGGCGCCCGGCCCGGCGCCCAGTGCCTCCCTCGACGGACACCTCTCCCCCGGCCAGCGGCACCAGGCCGAGGACAGCGCGCAGGAGGGTCGTCTTGCCGGCACCGTTCGGGCCGATGAGGCCGACCAACTCGCCCCCGTCGACGGTCAGGTCAGCCTTCTCCAGGGCGATCCGCCCGCCGAGTACGACGGTTGCGCCCGTGACCCGCAGCAGCGGGTCCGCTCGGTCAGCCATGTGTGGTCCTCCTGCGCCGGGCGGCCAGGAAGGACACGGCACCGACGGCGGTGAGCGCGGCGGCGGCCGAGCCCAGGAGTACGGCTTGACCGGCGCCGGTGGAAGCCATCGAGCCGTCGGTGTCGTCCGTCGAAGAGCCGCCCGTGGAGCCGGAGTCGGAGGCGGAGCCTGCCGCGTTCGAGGAAGAGGAACCAGACGTCCCCGAGGCCCCGGCCGCTCCCTTGCCGGAGACGTCGCCCGGCGTCACCGTGCCGGGGTCGGTGTCGCCGACCGCGAACGTCACCGTCTCCGTATCGGAGACCTTCGTGCCGTTCGCGAGCGTGCCGCTCATCTTGAAGGTCAGCCGGTACGTCCCTTCCTTGGTGAACGCCCACCCGCCGTGTGCGTGCGTGTTGGCGGGCACGTCGAAGGAGTCCGGCACCCCGTCCTTGCTGTTGAACAGGACGTTCGCGCCCGACATGGCGTCGTACATGTAGAGCGCGTAGGTCCCCGGACCGTCGACGTCGGTGAGGGAGAACTCCATACCTCCCTTGGTCGCCCCGGCCTTGATGTTGTCCGTCGACCAGCCGGGCCACAGGAGCCCCTCCTGCTGCACCTGGTCGAGCAGCCACACCGGGTCGCCGCCCTTGCCGAGGAACGCGAACTCGTCGCCCGCCGGAAGGGTGTTCTTGGCCGCGGGCTTGATGTGCAGGACCACGGACGAGGGCTCACGCCAGGTGGTCTTCCCCGAGACCGTGCCATCCTTGATGTGGATCTGGAGCTTGTTGTCGACGACGCGGGCGGCGAAGTCGACGTGGCCCTCGTCGAGAATCTTCTTGTCGGACACGACGTCGGTGGCAGCTGTGGTGGCGGCCAGGGCGGTGCGCCGCTCGGTCTCGGCCGCGTCCGTCACGGCCTTCCCGGCTGCCAGCAGCGTCTGTGCCTCCTCGGAGGCTTCCTCGGTGGGGGTCTCCTCGGTGACCGGCTCCTCGGTGGTCGTGTCCTGCCCCTCCGGTGCGTTCCCGACCACGACCGTGTACACGGTCCCGACGGTCAGTTCCCGCCCGTCCGCGGCCGTGGCCTCGGCGGTGAAGATGACCTGGTATGTGCCGTCCTCGCTGAACTCCCAGCGGATGACGCCCCGTTGACTCACGGGCAGCTTCTGCTCGTCGGGCAGCTCGTCCGCGCTGTCGAACAGCAGCGCCTCTTCGGCGCCGTCGTCCCCCTCCTCGGCTGAGTACACCTTCAGGTCACCGGGACCGTCGAGCCCGGTCAGCGACCACCGCACGGTGTCCCCGGCCACCGCGCCCTCGGGTACGCCGGTGGTGTCCCACCCGGGCGCGGTGGCATCCGCCACGCCCGCGCCGCCGACCTCGATCACATGGGCGCCCTCGGCCGGATCGAGGGTCAGCACCCCCTCCGCATAAGCGATCCGGCCGAGTCCGGACCCTCCCGCAGGCGCCCTACCGTCGTCCGCGACAGCGACCCCGCCCCCGGCCAGGGTGGCCGCGAGCACCACCACAGCGACCCGCTGAACTCTGCGCATGCCCCTCATCGGGCGTCCTCCCCCAGGCACTTGGCGAGCTCGGTCGCGTTGTGCCGCATCATCGATACGTAGTCGTGGACCTTGTCGTCGAACGAGTCGCCGTAGATCGTGCAGATGCCGACCCCCTCGTCCTCGGCGACCCGGCGCAGCACGTCGGCCCGCGCCGCCAGGTTCGGCTCCAGGAACACCGACGGGACCTGCTTCTCCCGGATGGTGTCGCCGAGTTCCTCGACCTCGGCCGCGCTCGGCTCCTGGTTGGGCACGGGCACGACGAAGCCCGCAATCTCCATGCCGTACGCCTTCGCGAGGTATCCGAAGGCGTCGTGTGTGGTGATCAGCTTGCGGTTCTGCTCCGGCACGGTGGCAAGCTTCTTGGCGACCTCCTCGTCGAGGGCGCCGAGCGTCTTCAGATATGTGGCGGCGTTCTTCTCGTACGTCGCCTTCCCGTCCGGATCGGCCTTGATCAGCTCGGCCTCGATCCGCCGCACGTATGCCTGGGCGTTGGCGACGTCCGCCCAGGCGTGCGGGTCCATGTCGCCGTGCACATGCTTGCCGATCACGGCCTGCGGCAGGACCCACAGTTCGTCGCCTGCCTTACCGAGGAAGGCGTACGGCTCCTCCTTCGGTACGGTCTCCTTGGCCCGGTCGGGCACGTGGAGCACCACGTCGTCGGCCGCGAGCCGTACCGGTTCGCCGCTCTTGTCGTCGTCGGCGCGGACGTACACCTTGTCTGTCCCGGTGTTGAGCGCGACGTCGGCGTGTCCGCCGTCGAGCACTCGCGCTCCCTCGGGCGCCTCGGTGTCGTCGCCGACGGTGAAGGTGAAGGTGCCGCTGCCGATGTCCTCGCTCTTGCCGTCGAGGGTCTCGGTCTGCCCCTCGACGGTCAGCCGGTACGTTCCGGCCTCGCTGAACGCCCAGTTGACGTGGGTGTGCGCCTCGGGCGGCAGGGTGAAGGAGTCGGCCTCGTCGAGGCCGTCGGCGGAGTCGATGTACACCTTGGGCTTGCCGAGCGTGTCGGTGAGGTACACGCGCAGCTCGCCGGGGCCTTCCAGCTTCGTGGCGGTCGTACGGACCTGGGAGCCGTCTCCTTCGACCTCGCCTTCGACGGCCCAGCCGAGCCACAGCACGTCGAGCCCGAGGTCCTCCTCCAGCTTGATGACCGTGCCGCCGTACTGCTCCAGCTTCTGGGCGATCTCGATCTTCGGGGCGGATTTCCTGGCGTTGGTGTGGACCATCTTCATGATCCCGGGCTCTTCGAGCAGCAGCCCGTTGCTGAACACGGCGTCGGCCTTGGCGACCTTGGCCGCGTCGCCGGGGCTGGGCTCGTAGGAGTGCGGGTCGCCGTGGTGCGGCACGATCGAGGTGACGTCGACTCGGTCGCCGCCGACCTGTTCGACGAGGTCGGCGATGATCGCGGTAGTCGTCGACACCGTCAACTCGGCGTCGGATGAACCGGCTTGAAGCCCGCTGCACCCGGAGAGCAGGGCGCTCGCCGCGACCAGTGCGGCGGCGGTGATGGTGCGTCTGGGGTGGCCCCGCATGGGGCTCCTCCTTCTCTCGATCACGACAATGCCGCGCACGACGGACCGGGTCGCTGCCAGGCGCCGGTCCGTCGCACGCGGAGCATTCACTGAGCGGTACGGCGACGTCGTACGAACGACACCGCACCGCCACCCACCAGCAGAGCGGCCACAGCGATGCCCGCGATCACACCGACCTGCGCGCCGGTGGAGGCAAGCCCGCCGGTCGCCGAGGTGCCACTGCTGCCGCTACCGCCAGTCGACGAACTTCCGCCGATACCCGAGGAGCCGGAGCCCGGGTCCGTCGCCGGAGCCGAGGCGCTCGGCGAGTCGGACGCGGACGCCGACGGGGACGCGGTAGCGGTCGGCGCCTGCGAGGCCGACGGGGTGGCCGTCGGGGTCGCCGTCGGCTCGTCCCCCTCACCCGGCGTCACGGTCGACGGATCCGTGTCGTCCCCGACCACCCAGGCGATGGTCTCCGTGTCGCTGACCTTCGTGCCGTCGGCGAGGGTGGCGCTGACCGTGAAGGTGGTGCGGTAGACGCCCTCGGCGCTGAAGACCCAGTCGAAATGGCTGTGCGTGCCCGCACCGAGGGTGTGGGTGTCGGGCAGACCGTCACCACTGTTGAGCGAGACGACCGGGACTCCCATCGCATTGTTGTGGAACATCGCGATGTTTCCGGGGCCCTGCACGGAGTCCAGCCGGAAGGAGACGCGGCCGTCGAGGTCGGCCTTGGCGTACTCCGTGGTGTTCCAGCCCGGCCACACGATGCCGGCGTTCTGCTGCAGCGGCAGCCACCACACCGCGTCGCCCGGAGTGCCGAGAAAGCCGTACCCCTCCGGGATCTTCCGCTTGGCGGCGGGCCGTACGTGCATGACGACCTCGCCCGGCTCGTACCACTTGTGGTTGAGCTCGGTGCCCTCCTTGATCTGGAACTCAAGGTCGCCGTCTGTAGGACGGGCCGCCAGGTCGACGTGGCCCTCGGCGATGACGTGCGCCGCCGGGGCGGTGAGCGACGGGCTCGGGGTCGCCGAGCCGGTCGGCGAATCCGTCGGGGAAGCCGTCGGAGTGGAGCCGTCACCGGGCAGGGCGTCGGCCGGGTCGACGTCGTCGCCGACGACCACGGCGAGGGTCTCGGTGTCCGAGGAGCCGCCGCTCGTCACGGTGAAGGTGAGTCGGTAGACGCCCTCCGCGGTGAACTGCCAGATGGGCCGCAGCCGTTCCTCGCCGACGGACAGGGTGAAGGTGTGCTGGACGGAGGCCACACTGCCGAGGTACGGGATCGCCGGAGCGTTCACGTTGTCCATCTCGCGGGTGTACATGGCCATACCGAAGTCCCCTGGCCCTTCGTAGCCGGACAGCCTGACCTCGGTGTCGCCCCCTGCCTCGGAACCCTTCCAGCCCGGTTCGGGCGCGAAGATGTTCTCCGCCTCCCAGCCGCCCAGCTGCCAGGAGTCCATGTTGGTCGTGCCGAGCGCCGTGGCCACCGGGTCAGGGGTGTACTGCAGGGAGGACGCCGGGGCGTGCAGCACGACCTGGGACGGCTCGCGCACGACCGTCGTGTCGCCACTGCGGTCGTCGATCTGCAACTCGAGCTTCCCGTCGGCCAGTCGGGGCGTGAAATCGACCTCGCCCTCGTCCAGGACAACGGCACCGCCGGCGGCGCGGGCGTTCCCGCTGCCGCCGGCGACCAGCCCTGCCGCGCCCACGAGCACCGCGGTCGCCGCGGCCAGGGCCGCGGCGGTGAAGGCGCGTCTTTCGCGCGTCAGGGCCCGCATCACGAGCTGACAACGACGGTGTAGGTCTCGGTGGCGGACTCCTCGAGAGCACCGTTCACCGTGCCGGAGACCTTGAACTTCAGTTCGTAGGTTCCCGCCTCTTCAAAAGCCCAGTTGGCGTGGTTGTGGGTGGCGACACCGAAGGTCCGGGACTTGAAGCTGGTGGTGGCGGTGTTGCTGTCGAACCAGCGGGCGCAGCTGCCCGCGTAGACGCTGAAGTCCTCGGTGGCGGCACCGTTGCGGGTGGCGCTGACCAGCGTGTACGTGACGGTGTTGTTGGCGAAGACCCCGGTGGTGAGGTGCTCGGTGGAGATGCCCGGGAAGAGCACCCCGGCCGCGTCGGCCTCGGCCTCGGTGTCCGGCAGCAGCCAGACCTGGCTGCCGCTGCCGAGAAAGCCGCAGCCCGGGTTGGTCACCTTCGCGGCTGCCGGCACCGACAGAGTCACATCGGCCGGCTCGTACTCGGTACCGGTCTCCTCGTCGTGGACGTGCAGGTGCAGGTCGACGCCGTCCCACTCGGCGTCGAGGACGTCGACGTGGCCACTGCTCAGCGTGGTGGCGGCGAAGGCGGAGGTGTTGAGACCGGCCGTGGCGAGCGCGGCGGCGGCGAGGCCGGTGACGGTCAGCAGGCGTCTGCGGGTACGCAAGAGAAACCCCCCATGGGTCATGTTCATGCCCCCTCGAGCACGAGTAAGACGATAATCGTTTTCATAAATGGTGGCAATGAGATTGCGGTGATGTGCGGGGGCGTGAACGGCCAAGCGTGACACGGGAGCTGGAGGCGAACCCGACCGGATGCGGGACCGAGGGAGCACACGCGCCGACCACCGGTTCACCGGCAGCGCAAGTGGCGTCACCGCCTACGGCGCCTGGCCCGGGAGTGGACGAGCCGGCTGCGTGCCGCCGGCGAGACCGTCATCTGCCTCGCCCACGACGAGAAGCTCATCGGCATGCTCGGCCTGTCCGACGCCGTACGCGGCGGCGCCGACACCGTCGT
>NZ_JBQQCE010000514.1:0-6899 GCF_052245645.1 Streptomyces sp. KR55
TTCAAGTGGACCAAGACCGCCGACGAGATCCTCAAATCCCTCGCCGACTACCTCACCAAGATCGCTACACCGGCCACCAAAAACCAGCATGAGACTTAAGCCCAGGATTTCAGGCGCATCACACTAGTGCTGTGACCGGGAAGGTTCACCTGGTTGCTGGCTGGTCGGCCTTGCAACCGTATGCTGCGGTCGTGCCCCCCAGATGGGAAAGGTTCTTGCCATGAAACTGCCGATCGGCAGAGTCCTGCTTATCGGGATGCTGCTCTGCGGCGGTCTGTTCGTTTGGGCGGCGGCGACTAACCTCAAGGCAAAACAGTGCCTGGAGGGACAGCTGCATCCGGACTTCAACGGCGCCACGATCACCGGGCGGGGTTGTGAGGTGACAACGACTTCCGGTGAGACCCTCGTCGTGCCGATCTCCGGCCCGCCGTTCGAAGCCGGGGTGGCTGGGGCACTTGGGTTCGTCGTCCTGGGCATGGCGACCGTAGTCATGCTCGTCCGACGCGCACGTCGACGGTCGGACCAGCGGTAGACGGAGCTCTTGGCGCCCTGCAGTGCCTTGGCAATCCCCGCTGACATTGCCGAGGTCGCCGACTTCCTCCTCTCTCCGTAGGCCCCACCGGGTTGTTCAAGCTGCAGTTTCGAGAGGTCGTCCGCCCCAGCGGATGCCTTTCTCGCTGCGGATGCGGGCGCGTTCCTTGCGTTCGGCGGCCAGGACGTCGCGGTGGTGGGCGTTGGCGTTGCGCCACCGGAGGTAGGCGTGCAGGGCCCGGGTCTGCACGGTGTGGTTGGGGTGGTTGGAGTTGGCGATGGTGAACTGCCGTAGTGGTCCGAAGTGGGCCTCGATCGGGTTCGCCCATGAGGCGTAGGTCGGGGTGAAGCACAGTTCGACCTTGTGTTTCTTTGCCCAGCGGCGGATGTCGTCGCCTTTGTGGGCGGACAGGTTGTCCAGGATGACGTAGATCGGGGCGCCGTCGGGCCGTGCGGCACGGATCGACTTCAGCGCGGCCAGCGTGTTGGCGGCGCCCTTGCGGCGCCGGTTGACGCCCCACAAGCGGTCGTCGCCGATGGAGTAGCAGCTGTGGAAGTAGCGCACGCCGTGGGTGCGGTGGTAGGTGGCGGGCAGTCGGTCGGGATGTTTGCGTTCGGCCCAGCCCGAGCCTGCGGTGGGCCTGATTCCGAGCGGGCCGAACTCGTCGAAGGCGAAGACCCGGTCCGGGAAGCGGTCCAGGACCTCCTCGATCCGGTCCAGTTTCGCCTCGCGGTCCGGGTCGGGGGATTCCTTCCATGTCTTGGTGCGCTGGAAGGTGACGCCTCGGCGGGCGAGCAGGCCGCGTAACGCCTCCCGGCCGATGAGGATCATGCGGCCGTGGACTTTGCGCAGGTAGGCGACGAGCTTGCGCAGGGACCAGCGGGTGAAGGGCTGGCCCAGCTTGGTGGGGCGGGTGGTGGCCGTCGCCACGACGAAGTCCTCGTCGTCAGGGCTGAGTCGGCGGGGACGGCCTCCCGCCCACTTAGGGTCCAGGCAGGCCAGGCCGATCTGGTTGAAGCGGTGGATCACATCGCGGACGGTGTCCTCGTCGGCCTGCACCAGCTGGGCGATCACCGGCACGCGGTTCCCGCCGGCCGAGGCCAGCAGCATCATCGCGCGCCGGTAGCGCACCGAACTGGTGCTGCCGCGACGCACGATCTGCTGCAGCCGCTGGCCCTCCTGGTCGGTCAGTCTGCGCACACGGACAGGCTCGGCCACCGCGCCTCCAGCGGTCGGATCGGACGTCACCGCACATCCAACCGCCACGACCACCAACCCGGCGAACCTATGCGGTCACAGCACTAGCGGCATCAACACGATGCCTGCCAAGCCGGCTGCTATGTAGTGGTAGAAGCCTGCCCAGGCATCGTTCGCAGCCCCGGACGAGGTCTGCTCGTCGGCTGCATGATCTGCCCACGCGTAGAGCGCTTCGAATGCCTTCCATCCAGCCAGCGCTGCCACAGCCGCTACAGCGGCCGTTTTGGCGGCGCGTATCGGGTACAGGTCCACGATGGCGGCTCCTGCTTCGGCTGGGGTGGGTCGGTCAGAACGATTCTACCCGACCCACCCGACGTGTTACCGGATCTACCGGAGTGCGTCCTCGAACACCTTCGCGTAATGGGCCGTTCCGGAGGTCTTCGGGTTACACGCGCGCGGGTGTGCGGATCGAGGCACGCACCTGAGTGGCCCGAGCGCGCACTGCCGCAGGCCGCATCCGGACCGGGCCTTCCTCGATGCCCGCGCCCCTTCCGTCGCAGGCGCGGCACAGCCCTCCGGGCAGAGCCTCCGGACGGCCGGGCACGCCGCAGTCCGTGCACTCCACGAGGGTGCGGGGTGCGCGGGGTTCGGAGGAGGCTGGGCGCTCGGGAGGCAGCTTGTCGATGAGCCTGCGCCGGACGAAGGCACCGGGTGAGTGGACCTGCTCGGGAAGACCGGCGACGAGGATTTGCGTGAGGTGGTCGGGGGTGATTCCGCGGGCCAGCCAGTTGGCGGCCGACTGCTCTAGAGCCGCGCAATCGGCGGAGGTCAGAGCCAAGCGCGGGTCCTGCAGGCCGAGTTGAGCGAGGGTGACGTAGGCCATGGAGGGGCGGGTGTCACCGTGCGGATGTAACGGTTCGGGCTGGGGTGTTACGTCGCTGGGGACGGCCTCGGACACAGGGCCGCCGCCCGAGTCAGCGTCGAGGAACCGGGCCCACCATTCGTTGTCACGTGCGGTACGGGACCAGTAGGTGTGGAAGACCCATCGCGTTCCGCTCTCGCCTTCGCCTGTTTCGATACGGCGGCGGATGCGGCGCAGGTGCCCAGCCCTGCTGAGCTCGTTGAAGGCCGAGCGAACGGCTTGCTGCCCGTACAGGGGCTGGGCCTTGGCGATGGTCTTGGCATCCATGGCCGCGTTCTCGCAGAGCTGGTCGAGGAGGCTCGCGAGGTATGCCTCGCGGGGCGGTAGATGGCCGAAGTCGTCAGGGCGGGGCGGCTGCTGATCAGGAGCGGAGCGTTTGCCGTAGCCGGGCTTGGCCAGGGGATGCGCTGCGGGTGTGGGCAAAGCAGCGCTAGAGTTTTCGTAAGCCACGAGATCGGTCCTGAGCTTTCGATCTTGGGGTGAGACCCCGGCGGGTGCTGGTAACACCCGACCGGGGTTGTTTGTTGCCGCGAACGCTAGACGGTCGCGACGGCGCGTCGCAAGCCGATCACGAAAAGTCATGTCGGCTGGTACGAGCGGACGTTGGCGCGGAGAGGGCGGGAGGGTGGGTTGATTCTTTCCGCCCGTTCCTTGGAAAAGGAGCTCGGGTCTCGCACCCCGAAGCCCGGGGCTCAGGCCTCGCGGGCGGCGTAGGTGAGGAAGGCGGTCCAGGCGTCTGCGGGGACGACGAAGCGGGGGCTTCGAGCGCCGAGCTTCGAGTCGCGGATGTGGATGGTGTGGCTGGACTTGCGCTGGACGTAGGCGACTTCGAGGCAAGCGCTGCCCGACGAATCGCTGTAGCTAGACTTGAACCACGCCAGCTCGGCGCTCATAGCTCCTCCGCCAACTTCCTGATGAACCGGGCAGACTCCTCAACGCTAAGCGCCTGCATGCGGATCATGCCATGCCGTTGAGTGAGGATGCTGAGTTTGTCCCCGCTGCCGTACAGCGCACCGGTCTCCTGCCCGTCGGCGAATGCGTACTGCTCGTGATCGGCCGTCTCCACCAACACGATGGGGCCGCTGAGCGCTGCCGCCGGGGCACACTTGAAGGGCAGCACTTGGATCGAGACGTTGCGCCACTGGCCCACCTCCGAGAGGTGCTCGAGTTGCTTCCGCATCACACCCTCGTCACCGACGACGGCACGTAGTGCGGCCTCATGGAGCACGAAGCTGAACAGCGCGAGCGGCTTGCTGGTCAGCTTCTCCTGTCGGCGGAGCCTCGCAGCGACTCGCTCGGCCACTGTCTCCTCGTCAAGCGGCGGGCAATCGTTGCCGATCAGCTCCCGGGCGTAGTCCCCCGTCTGCAACAACCCTGGAATCAGCATCGGCTCGTACCACTGCACCGTGATCGCCTCGGCCTCGATCGCCATGTATTCCTTGGACCGCGCGGGGAAAGGCTCAGGCTTCAGAAACTCATGCCCGGCCAACAACTTCCCCCGCGCCCCGCACATCTGATCCGCGACCTGCAACAACCTGAGCGTCGGCCTCCGCCGCCCGCACTCCATCGACTTGACGTACTCAAAGTCGTACCCGGCCTCGTCGGCCAGCTCCTTGCGACCGACCCCCGCCTCCTCCCGCCACAACTTGATCTGCCCACCGCAGTACCGCCAGTTCTGCTGCGCCTGCTGGGACTCCCCAGAAGCCACGCGCCCCACCCACCTCCCACCGCCACACCGTGTACAAGCACGCTGTGTACCCACTTCGCCACTCCCTGAAGCTACGCGCCAACCACCAGCCTGATCACGGCAAATGACGGAGAATCACACGCAAGGAACCGAGCACGCATGCCCAAGGACCGCGAGGACCACGAGGACCGCGAGGACCGCGAGGACCGCGAGGACCGCGAGGACCGCGAGGACCGCGAGGACCGCGAGGACCGCGAGGACCGCGAGGACCGCGAGGACCGCGAGGACCGCGAGGACATCGAGTGGCGCCTCCCCCGCCACGCCCGCAGCGTGAGCCGCGCCCGATCCCTCCTCCGTGACCAGGCCACCTCCTGGAAGCTCCCGGACGAGGTGACGGAAACGGCCGTACTCCTGCTCAGCGAGCTGATGACGAACGCATACCGCCACGCGAAGGTCTCCCCCGGCCGCGAGATCTGGACCCGCTGCACCCTGGAGGCCGACCGCCTCCGCATCTCGGTGACGGATGCCAACGACACACTGCCGGCACCTTGCCACGCATCACCGGACGACGAGTCCGGCCGGGGTCTGACCCTGGTGGCAGCGCTGTCGGCCGAGTGGGGTGTCGGCCCCCGGCCCGGCGGGATCGGCAAGACGATCTGGTTCGAGCTGTGGACGCCTACGCTGTAGGGGCACCAGCGCCGACAGGCCTACGCGCGACGCCCTGATGAACCGCAGCTGATGTCAGTTTGTTCATCCCCCGCCCCGAACGATTCTTCTTCGCCTCTGAACGCCTTACGGAACGCGCCCGACACCGACAGCGGAGTCAGCCCTCAGTACCGGCAGACGAGGATGCCGCCCAGACACGTGATCTCGAAGGCCCCGTGGTGGGCGATATGATCGACGAGGATCGTGCGGGCCCGCTCGATC
The DNA here is from genome assembly GCF_052245645.1 of Streptomyces sp. KR55. Classification (NCBI taxonomy): domain Bacteria; kingdom Bacillati; phylum Actinomycetota; class Actinomycetes; order Kitasatosporales; family Streptomycetaceae; genus Streptomyces; species Streptomyces sp. KR55. The sequence goes on from NZ_JBQQCE010000514.1 coordinate 5,266, forward strand.
GTGGCCTCGAAGGGCACGTCGTGCTGGTCCGCCCACGCCCGGTAGGAGGCCATGTGCGCGATGACCGGCTCGGGATCGTGGACCGTGATGGTGCCGGGCAGTTCGATCGTGTCCACACGCCCGAACTCCTCACCCAGGATGGCCGGGGCCCTCTCCAGGGAGAAGCGGGCGCTGAGCGAGATGCGGGCCGGGCCGCGTTCGGTGCCGAGGACGTCGCCGGCGGCCCGCTGCCACAGGTCGTCGAGTTCGGGCTTGTCGCGGGCACTGTTGGTGGAGACGACCAGCAGCCCGTCGCGGGCCACGACACGGGACAGTTCCGCGACCGCTCGGGGGATGTGCGGGACGTGGTAGAGCATGTGCATCGCCAGGGCCGCGCCCACGCTTGCCGTCGCCAACGGCAGGTGGGTGACGTCCGCCACGGCGACCGGGCCGGGGACGCCGGCGAGGATGCCGGGAGCGATGTCCAGGCCCAGCACGGCCAGGTCGGGCCTGTCCCGGCGGAGTCGTCGGACGTACGTGCCGTTGCCGCAGCCGACGTCGACGACGCGTCCGCGCACCTCGCTCAACTGCTCCGCGACCATGCCCGGCAGGTCGTAACGGGGCGTCTTCCACTCGTAGAGCGCCTGCCGTGCGGCGAGGTCCCGGTCGCTGCTGTAGGCGCTCCCGGCGAGGCGGTTCCGGTCGGTGACGGCGGCGTCGTGTGCGGGGGACAGTTCGGTCACGTCGAGACCTCCGGTGCGACGGCGAGGGGTCGTGACAGCCCTACCCAGTGCTGGTGGAAGCTCGGTGGTCAGCCCGGAGCCGGAAAACCATGTAGGCGGCGTCGTCCTCAGCGGTGTTGCCGTCTGCGTCCGTGACCGACACCGTCATCAGCCCGGCCGCTGCGGTATAGAAATCAGCTGGCTCCATCTGGCGCAGAGTAGTACCCAGGTGATCGAAGCCACCATCGAAATGCGCCCAGTCTGCCCCCTGAATCGCCGCGGCGAGACTGAACGTCAGGATCTACGATCGCCGCCATGACCATCCGCTGGACGTACGCCTTCATCGACCGCCCCGCCGGACTCCTGGACCGGGCCCACGGCTTCTGGACGGCGGTCACGGACACCCGGCTGTCCGAACTCCGGGGAGAGAAGCAGGAGTTCGCCACGCTGCTGCCCGGCCCGGGAGTGGACGCCTGCGTCAAGGTGCAGGGGGTCGACGCCGGTCAGGGCGGCGCGCATCTCGACTTCGCCGTCGAGGACGTACGGGAGTTCGTCGCGTCGGCGGTGCGGCTCGGGGCGGAGGATGTCGTCGAGCACGAGGGGTGGGCCGTACTGCGGTCGCCTGCGGGGCAGTTGTTCTGTGCCGTGCCCTGGCACGGGGAGTCGGTGCGGCCGCCCGTGGTGCGTGGCAGCCGGCTGGATCAGGTGTGCCTCGACGTCCCGCCTTCGTCGTACGACGCCGAAGTCGCCTTCTGGAGCGGGCTGCTGGACGGTTGGGAGTCCCTGCCGGGCTCCCTGCCGGAGTTCCATGTGGTCACGCCGCTGCCCGGACTGCCGGTGCGGATGCTGTTGCAGCGGCTGGGCACCGAACGGCCGGTCTCCGCCCACCTCGACCTCGCCTGCGCCGACATCGAGGCGACCCGCGCCGAGCAC
>NZ_JBQQCE010000515.1:0-6897 GCF_052245645.1 Streptomyces sp. KR55
CTCGCGTCGGCGGCGCCGCGCGCGGCGAGCTGAGCATCGGGTTACACGGCGACGACCCCACGCAGCCCGGTGACGCGTTCCTGCCGAACGGCACCTACGACTGGACGGTCACCGTCACGCCCGCCGACGGTGTCGGCGCGCCGCTGGAGGTGCGCGGCACGGTGCGGCTGCGCGACGGCAGCCCGGTGCGGCGCGACCATGTGGGCCCGTCGGGGATCCCGGACGGTATCGGCGACCTGCTCACCCTCAACTCCTCCGGCGGCCTGACCTTCCAGCAGGGCACGGGCAAGGGCACGTTCTCCGGCAAGGTCTCCGGCAGCGGCTGGGCGACGAGCGTGAGGGCGGTGCCGGTCGGTGACCTGAGCGGCGACCGCTGCAATGACGTTCTCGTCAGGTTCAGCAGCGGGACGGTGCGGTTGTACAAGCCGGCCTGCAACGCCGCGCTGACGCCGTCGACGCCGTACACCACGATCTCGACGGGCACCGGCTGGAACCAGTACGACGTGCTCACCTCGCCCGGTGACGTGACGAAGGACGGGCGGCCGGACCTGATCGCCCGCACCGCTTCGACCGGCGCGGTCTATCTCTACAAGGGCACCAGCACCGGCAAGCTGTCGTCCCGCGTGAAGCTGTACGACAACTGGAAGACGTACAAGAAGGTCGTCGGCACCGGGGACCTGAACGGCGACGGCATCGGCGACCTGGTCGCCCAGGACAAGACCAACGCGCTGTACCGCTACTACGGCACCGGCAAGGGCACCTTCTCCTCGCGGGTGAAGCTGTCCACGTCCTGGGGTGTGTCCTACAACGCGGTCGTCGGGGCCGGCGACATCACGGGGGACGGGGCGGCCGACCTCGTCGCACGCGACACCGCCGGGGTGCTCTACCGCATCCCCGGCACCGGCAAGGGCTCGTTCGGGCCGCGGGTGAAGATCGCGACCGGCTGGCAGGGCTACAAGGGCGTGTTCTGATGCGCCTGTCGTAACAAGCTGTGACGCATGTCACGCCCCTGGCGAGGGAATCGCTGGGGGCATGACAGATGACGCCATACGCAGTGCGCCGCCCTCGGACGAGGAGCGGCTGGCCCAACTCGGCTACCAGCAGGTGCTCGCCCGCCGGATGTCGGGGTTCGCCAACTACGCCGTCTCCTTCACGATCATCTCGGTCCTCTCCGGCTGCCTGACCCTGTACCTGTTCGGCATGAACACGGGCGGCCCGGCAGTGATCACCTGGGGCTGGGTCGCCGTCGGTCTGATGACGCTGTTCGTCGGCCTGTCGATGGCCGAGATCTGCTCCGCCTATCCGACCTCCGCGGGCCTGTACTTCTGGGCCCACCGGCTGGCGCCCCCGCGCTCGGCCGCCGCGTGGGCGTGGTTCACGGGCTGGTTCAACGTGCTCGGCCAGGTGGCGGTGACGGCCGGCATCGACTTCGGGGCGGCATCCTTCCTGGGCGCGTATCTGAACCTGGAGTTCGGCTGGGAGGTCACACCCGGCCGGACGATCCTGCTCTTCGCCGGCATCCTCCTCCTGCACGGCCTGCTGAACACCTTCGGTGTGCGGATCGTCGCGCTGCTCAACAGCGTCAGCGTGTGGTGGCACGTGCTGGGCGTCGCGGTGATCGTCGGCGCGCTGACCTTCGTACCGGACGACCACCAGTCGGCGTCCTTCGTCTTCGGCGAGTTCGTCAACCACACGGGCTGGGGCAGCGGGGCGTACGTGGTGCTGCTGGGTCTGCTGATGGCCCAGTACACCTTCACCGGCTACGACGCCTCCGCCCACATGACCGAAGAGACCCACGACGCGTCGACGGCCGGCCCGAAGGGCATCGTCCGCTCCATCTGGACCTCCTGGATCGCCGGCTTCGTACTGCTGCTGGGCTTCACCTTCGCCATCCAGTCGTACGACGGCGCCCGCACCTCGCCGACCGGCGCGCCGCCCGCGCAGATCCTGCTCGACGCGCTCGGCACGAGTGCCGGCAAGCTGCTCCTGCTGGTGGTGATCGGCGCGCAGCTGTTCTGCGGGATGGCGTCGGTGACGGCCAACAGCCGCATGATCTACGCCTTCTCGCGCGACGGCGCGCTGCCGTTCTCGCGCGTGTGGCACACGGTGAGCCCGCGCACGCGGACGCCGGTCGCGGCGGTGTGGCTGGCGGCCCTGGGCTCGCTCGTCCTCGGCCTGCCGTACCTGATCAATGTCACGGCGTACGCGGCGGTGACGTCGATCGCCGTGATCGGCCTGTACATCGCGTACGTCGTCCCGACACTGCTGCGGCTGCGGAAGGGGCCGGCATTCGAGCGGGGGCCGTGGCATCTGGGCCGGTGGTCGACGGTGGTCGGAGTCGTGGCGGTCGCCTGGGTCGGCGTGATCACGGTCCTGTTCATGCTGCCGCAGGTCTCCCCCGTCACCTGGGAGACCTTCAACTACGCCCCCGTCGCCGTCCTCGTCGTCCTGGGCTTCGCCGCGACGTGGTGGCTGGCGTCGGCACGGCACTGGTTCCTGAACCCGGCCCACGAACGCACAATGGCCCGTGAGGCGTCGCGTGCAGGTGTGACGGATTCGGTGGATCCGTAACGTCCGGGCCCGCTTCTCCGGCCCCGAGGAGGCCGTGTCCCGGATACCCGATCGGCGACACGGCCTCGTCCGGCTATGCTCGGGGAGGCAACATCGCCTGGGCCGTTAGCTCAATTGGCAGAGCAGTGGACTTTTAATCCATTGGTTGTGGGTTCGAGTCCCACACGGCCTACGGGAGAGCCCCCACGTCAGAGCGTTCTGAGGTGGGGGCTCTGGCGTTTTTCGGGGCCTCGCTGATCGTTAGCTCAACCGAAGTGCAGACGATCAAGACATGGAGCGGCCCCGCCCATCCGCCACGGGGGGAGCAGACGAGCGGGCCGGCCCTTGTGGACGCTTCAGGTCGTGTATTCCAGCTCGGTCAGCGCAGCGTGGCGCACCGTGTCGGGCAGGGCGGCCGGGTCTGCCGTGCCGGTCGGGCGGGTGGTAGAAGTGGTCACTGTCGGCGCTCCTCAGCAGCGTTGGCCGCCCCGGGAGGCCTCCACCTCGCCGGGGTCTTCACGACCTGGCCAGGATCTTGTGACGCTTGGTGTCTGCTCGATCCCCCACCGGTAATACCGGGGGTCGTGCCATGGGGACCGCGCTGGAGCCGATCGAACTGCCCGACTGGGCATGGGAGCGCGCCGAGGTACGCCAGGCTTTGCGTGCGCGGGACATGGGCGCCGTGTTCCGGCACATGCAGCAGTACGCCGGCGCCAGCCAGTCCCGCATCGCCGCAGCCGCTGGGATGACGCAGGCCCGCGTCAACGAGATCATCAACGGCCGCCGCGAGGTCTCGAGGCTCGACGTGTACGAGCGGATCGCGGACGGCCTTCACATGCCCGACGACGCGCGGCACCTGCTCGGGCTTGCTGCCAGCCGGGAGAAGCGTTCCGGTGGCGCCGCCTTCGACCTTGCCGCGTTCCCAGAAGTCGTCCGCGTGTACGCGTCGCAGAACTCTGCGGCTGAGGAGATCCAGCAGCAGGCCCGCGAAGCTGCGGAGCTGGACGTCCTGGCCGTGCGCGGCCTCGGCCTGATCGGGCTGAACGACTCGCTCTTGCGCGCCTGTCTGCCGCGCGAACAAGGCGGCAACGGCCTCAGGATCCGGGTGGCGCTCCTCGACCCCGACAGCGACGCCCTGGCCCGGCGTGCAGCCGAGTTCGGGGAATCCGCCGAGTCCCTCGCCTCCGGCGTCCGGCTGGCCGAGGCGCGGTTGAGGGAACTCGCCGACTCGTGCGACATCCAGGTCTACCGGTACTGGATGCTGCCCACTTGGCGGCTCATCCGCACGGACTCCACCATGTTCGTCGGTGCCTTCGACGCCGGGTGGGAAGGACATGAGTCGGCAACGTACAAGGTGATGGCTACGCCGCACGGTCCCTTGTTCCGGGGGTTTTGCAGGATGTTCGAGGCGGTCATCGACGGAGCTGAGTGCACGGCCTGAGGAGAAAGGGAACGGCTCGTGATCGAGGCGGAGTTGAAGGCGCGCGTGCACGCACCGGAGGCTGTCATGCGGCAACTGGAAGAGCGCGCAGCGGCCCGCGTCGAGGTGTACCGAGACACGTACTACGACCGGCCGGACGGCTCGCTGGAGAACGGGGGCGAGGAACTGCGGGTGCGGACCGTGCGCGGTGCGGACGGCACGCGGACGGTCCTCACTTACAAGGGCCCCGCGGTCGACGAGGCTTCCGGGTCGAAGCCCGAGCACGAGACCCGGGTCGAGGACGCGGAGGCGGCGCACGCCATCCTGCGCGGGCTCGGCCACGTGCCGTTCATCGCGTTCGAGAAGCGGTGCCGGAACTACGACTTCGAGGCCCGGGGCCGGAGGATGCTCGCGACCCTCGTCCGCGTGCCGGAGATCAACGGCACGTTCTTGGAGGTTGAGACGCTCGTCGACGAGGACGAGGTGACAGCGGCCCTCGATGACATCCGCACGGTGCTCGCCGAACTGGGCATCGGGCCGGATGACCTGACGCGCGAGACGTACACGGGAGCGGTGGCGGCACAGCGCCGCTGACCTCGAGCTGAGTAGCGTTCGCTACACCCTCGCCGGGGCATGGCGAAACGCCCCCTGCACGACCGTCATGGCCGCACAGGAGGCGTCGTGTTCAGCGGGCGAAGAGGGCGATGGCTCCGAACACGTTTCGATCCGGCCGACCGCGGTGTTGTTGCCAGGGGTGAGCTCACTCCACTGCGTCAGGGCCCGAAGTCCAGGTGCCCAGCCCGATCTCGGCAGTGATGCCGGGCCCGAAGCCGGCCATCAGGCCGCGGTCGCCGTCGAAGGCCGATGCCTCGTCGAACATGCGTGCCGTGGCGTCGAGCACCACCGCGCTCGCGATGTTGCCGTATTCCGTGAGCGTGGCACGGCTGAAGCGGAACGCTTCGGGGGGCACGTCGAGGAAGCGGCTGAGGTCATCCAGAATGCGCGGGCCACCCGCGTGGATGATGTAGAAGTCCAGCTTGCCGGCGTTCCACTCGTACTCTTCCGCGAGCGCGCTCAGGGCCGGGGCGAGGGGCTCCATGGTGCCGGGCACACGCTTGTCGAGCTGGAAGTGGAAGCCGGTGGAGCGGACGGCGTAGGAGATCCAGCTCTCGGTGTCCGGGATGACGTACGAGCCGTTGCCTTCCAGACGGACCCCGGTGCCGCCGTTGCCCCGGACCACGGCGGCGGCGATACCGTCACCGAACAGGCCGTTGGACAGGAGCGACCCCACACCGACATCAGTGGGCTGGTAGCACAGCGAGCAGAATTCGCAGGCGACGATGAGCACATTGGCGTCGGGGTACGCCGTGCAGAAGTCGTGGGCCCGGTTGACGGCCGCACCGCCAGCGGCGCAACCGAGTTGGGCGATCGGCAGCTGCCGCGTCTGTGGCCGGAAGCCCATCGTTTTCATGAGCCAGGCCGTTGGCGGCGGCATCATGAAGCCGGTGCAGGAGACGTAGATGATCAAGTCGATCTGCTCCGGCTCGAGTTCGGCGTGATCGAGTGCCCGGTTCACCACGGCGGGGACGCGAGCCTTGGTTTCGGCCTCATAGATGACACTGCGTTCGTCGAAGCCAGGGTGCTGCAGCACCCTTTCTATCGGCTGTATGAGGTGGCGTTTCCGCACCCCGGTGTGGGCGATCAGGTTGAGGACGAGGTCGAGTTGCGGATGGTCGCTGTGCAGCCTGCGAGCCAGTTCGAGGGTTTCGTCGTTGGTGATGACGTACTCGGGGACCGCGATTGCCGGTTTGCAGAGAACAGCCATGAATCTCCTCCTCGCGGACTGGATCCATACGGTGCGGTTCTGCACGGGGTGAGGTTCTACGACCTGTCGTGGAAGGGTGATTCCACACGCGGGGACGGGGACGGCATTACCTCGCTACCAGGTGACGGGCAGCGCGAGGGGATAACGCCAGATCGACGTTGTGTTCCAGCGCACTTCTTCGGCCGCTTTCGCCAGCCGCATTTCGGGAAGGCGTTGAAGAAGCGATCCGAATGCCACCTCGAGTTCCGTGGCGGCGAGCGGGGCGCCGAGACAGTGGTGCCCGCCCCAGCCGAAGGTCATGTGCTGCGGACCGGACCGTTCCAGGTCCAGCTCGTCAGGCCGGTCGAACTTCCGGCCGTCCCGGTTGGCCGTCAGGTAGGACACGTGCACGATGTCCCCTGCGCGGATGGTCACTCCGCTCAGTTCCACGTCTTCGGTCGCGACGCGGGGAATGCCGACTCCCTTACGGAAGGGGATGAATCGCAACAGCTCGTTGATCGCTTGCGGGAGCATCTCCGGGCGGGCGCGCAGCACGGCCAGCTCCTCGGGTCGAGTGAGCAGCGTGTAGGCGATGTTCGCGATCTCGTACGTGGTCGTGTCCTGGCCGGTGATGAGCAGGACCATCGCCATGACGGTCAGTTCCCGGTCGTCGAGGATCTCGTCCCCGTCCCGGGCGGTCGCCAGGGCGCTGATCAGGTCGTCCCCGGGATTCCGGCGCCGTTGCGCGGTCAGCGTGGCGAAGTACGCACGGAGGTCGGCCTTGGCTCGTACGGCCTTGTCCCGGTTGTCGACGCCGATGTCCATCATGGTCCGCGCGTGCGCACGCAGCTGCGACCGATCGGCCTCGGGGATGTCGAGGACCTCGCAAATCGTGGTCAGGGGCAGGGGATTCGCGAGGTGCTCGACGAGGTCGGCAGGCGGGCCGTATTCCGTCATCCCGTCCAGCAGTCGGTCCACAACGTGCTGGGTACGAATCCGCATGTGCGCCATGTGGCGCGGTGCGAACCCCTTGGAAATCAGGCTGCGCAGACGGCTGCTGGCCGGTGGGTCCATCAAGTTGATCGCTTCGTCCTGAACGATGGGCTCCGGGGTCATCCGCGGG
>NZ_JBQQCE010000516.1:0-6866 GCF_052245645.1 Streptomyces sp. KR55
GCCCAGGGCGGCACGGGTGGGCGCGGGCGGCACCCCGTCAGCGCCGGGCTGCGCACCCAACCCCACCCCGCCCCAACACCAGTCCCCACAACAACCGACCTCACCTCACACCCCGCTCCCACTCCTCCCCACCGGAGTTGTACGCCGCGACCTGCGCCCGCCGAGCCACCCGCTCCACCGGCCGCAACGCCTGAGACCGCGCCGTCATCTCAGACGCACTCACCGCACCCCCATGCCCGTTCTCGTACGCCACCGAGATCAGCATCCCCACCCGCTGCGCAAGCTCCAGCACCCGCACCGCCCGCCCCGGATACCCCGGCGCCAACACCTCCCGCCCCCGCTCGGCCCGCGCCCGATACGCATCGATCGCCGCCTCCGCCACCGGCCCCGCCCCGGCCACGTCCAGCCGCGTCAGCACCTCGGTCGCCTCCCGCAGCGCCTCCGCCAGCTCTCGCTCCGCCTCACCGAGCGACGGCACATCGGCCGGCGGCGCCTCCCGCACCGGCAGCACATGCCACACGATCTCGACATGGACATCACCGTCGGGCCCGGCCTCGTACACCTCCGGCACCAGTCCGAGCGCACCGCCGTGGCAGATCACCGCCTCCTCGGCGTCCAGCGCCCGCGCATTGAACTCCGGCGGCCCGCTCAGCCCCAGCGGATGCCCAGGCGCCGGCAGTGCGACCCGCAGCCCGGTCACCCCGAGCGCCCGCAGCCGCCCCAGCGCAAGCGTGAGCCCGACCGGCGCCGACTCACCCGGCAGCCCCTCCACCCGGTGCACGGCATCGTCCCCGACGATGGCGAGCACGGCGTCGTCCGGCGAAACAAGTCCGGCAAGAAGGGCATTTCCCCAAGCGGCAAGGCGTCCAGAGCGCGGTTCCGAAAGCATGCCTCCACCCTAAGTACCGGACCGATGGAATGGACCGGCCGACCGGTGGCGTAGATTTCCTTGAGGGCTGCGCCCACCGGCGCGGCGGACCGAGCCACAGGCGTACGCGACAGCCGAGACCGGCCACACTGCAAGGGGAGACAACGCGCTCATGAGCGATGTTCTGGAGCTTCAGGACGTATCCGTGGTCCGTGAGGGCCGGGCTCTGGTGGACCAGGTCTCCTGGTCGGTGAAGGAGGGCGAGCGCTGGGTCATCCTCGGCCCCAACGGCGCTGGCAAGACCACCCTCCTCAACGTCGCCTCGAGCTATCTCTACCCCAGCAAGGGCACCGCCACCATCCTGGGCGAAACCCTCGGCACCCCCGGCACCGACGTCTTCGAACTGCGCCCCCGCATCGGCATGGCCGGCATCGCCATGGCCGACAAGCTCCCCAAGCGCCAGACCGTCCTGGAGACCGTGCTGACGGCCGCGTACGGCATGACGGCCCACTGGCACGAGGACTACGACGAGATCGACGAGCAGCGCGCCCGCGCGTTCCTGGACCGTCTCGGCATGTCCGACTTCCTGGACCGAAAGTTCGGCACCCTCTCCGAGGGCGAGCGCAAGCGCACCCTCATCGCCCGCGCCCTGATGACCGACCCCGAGATGCTCCTCCTCGACGAGCCCGCCGCCGGCCTCGACCTCGGCGGCCGCGAGGACCTCGTACGCCGTCTCGGCCGCCTCGCCCGCGACCCGATCGCCCCCTCGATGCTCATGGTCACCCACCACGTGGAGGAGATCGCCCCCGGCTTCACCCACGTCCTCATGATCCGCCAGGGCAAGGTCCTCGCCGCCGGCCCTCTCGAGCTCGAGCTCACCTCCCGCAACCTCTCCCTCTGCTTCGGTCTCCCGCTCGTCGTCGAGCAGGTCGGCGACCGCTGGACCGCCCAGGGCCTCCCGCTGTCCTGAGCCGGTGAAGTACCCGCAAAGAGACGGGTAAGAAGCACCTCCCAACCTGATCGCGCCCTGTCCGCGCACGTTCCGCGGTCCTACCATGACCGTGTGGAAATCGACGCGTGGCTGTGGTGGCTGATCGGAGCGGCGGGGCTCGGCATAGGACTCGTGATCACCGCGATGCCCGAACTGGGCATGCTCGCGGTGGGCGCCATCGCGGCCTCGGTGACCGCCGGCATCTTCGGCGGTGACGCCGTCTTCCAAGTCGTGGTCTTCGCCGTCGTCTCGACGGCCCTCATCGCGGTGGTACGGCCCATCGCCAACCGGCACCGCGCACAACGCCCCCAACTCGCCACCGGCGTAGAGGCGTTGAAAGGCCGACAGGCCGTCGTGCTGGAGCGCGTCGACGGCTCCGGCGGACGCATCAAGCTGGCCGGTGAGGTCTGGTCGGCACGCTCCCTCGACGCCGACCGCACCTTCGAGGCAGGCCAGGAAGTGGACGTGGTGGACATCGAGGGTGCCACGGCGATCGTCATGTGACCTCGCACGACGCAAGGTGACCGAACACCGCACGAGCTGCGCGACGGTCTGTCAGACTCGACCAGCAAGATCTTCAACAGCCATAAGATCTGCACCATAAGAACTGCCGAAAGCGCCGAGGCGGAAGAAGGGTACGGGGAACGACGATGGAACCGGTCATCATCGTCCTGATCATTCTGGTGGTGTTGGTCTTCATCGCCCTGATCAAGACGATCCAAGTCATCCCGCAGGCCAGCGCCGCCATCGTGGAGCGCTTCGGCCGCTACACGCGGACGCTGAATGCGGGCCTCAACATCGTCGTCCCGTTCATCGACACCATCCGCAACCGCATCGACCTGCGCGAACAGGTCGTCCCGTTCCCGCCGCAGCCGGTGATCACCCAGGACAACCTGGTGGTCAACATCGACACCGTCATCTACTACCAGGTCACCGACGCCCGCGCCGCCACCTACGAAGTCGCCAGCTACATCCAGGCGATCGAGCAGCTCACCGTCACCACGCTGCGCAACATCATCGGCGGCATGGACCTGGAACGCACCCTCACCTCACGCGAGGAGATCAACGCGGCCCTGCGCGGCGTCCTCGACGAGGCCACCGGCAAGTGGGGCATCCGCGTCAACCGCGTCGAGCTCAAGGCGATCGAACCGCCCACCTCCATCCAGGACTCGATGGAGAAGCAGATGCGCGCCGACCGTGACAAGCGCGCCGCGATCCTCCAGGCCGAAGGTGTCCGGCAGTCCGAAATCCTGCGCGCCGAGGGTGAGAAGCAGTCCCAGATCCTGCGCGCCGAAGGTGAGGCCAAGGCCGCCGCACTGCGCGCCGAAGGCGAGGCCCAGGCCGTCCGTACGGTCTTCGAGGCGATCCACGCCGGCGACCCCGACCAGAAGCTGCTCTCCTACCAGTACCTCCAGATGCTCCCGAAAATCGCCGAGGGCGACGCCAACAAGCTCTGGATCGTCCCCAGCGAAATCGGCGACGCCCTCAAGGGCCTCTCCGGCGCCATGGGCAACTTCGCCCCGAACGCAGGAGGTTCGGGCTCCTCGGGCAACAGCGGCACAGCCTCCGAACGCCGAGAGAAGCCAAGCATCGACTGACAGCCGCCTTACAACACGCAGTTCCCCACACCCCCTCAGGGGCGCGGGGAACTGCGCGATCAACCACATACGGCCCGCAGGTCAACAAAACCCGCAGCCCTACGGTCTAGGCAGCAGCCGACTGCGCCAACCAATCCGGCAGCGCCTCAAAGTCATCGTCGGCCAGCGCCAGCAACATCGCATCGGTCGGCGTCGGCTCAAACGGCTCCCGCAGCAACGGCATCCCCGCCTCCTCCGGCGTCCGATTCGCCTTCCGGTGGTTGTCCTCCGCGCACGAGGCGACCGTATTCAGCCAAGTGTCCTGACCACCCTGCGACCGCGGTACCACGTGGTCCACGGTCGTCGCCCGCCGCCCGCAGTACGCGCACCTGTGCCGGTCCCGCACCAGGACACCCCGCCTCGACCACGGCGCTTGTCTTCGGAACGGCACCCGGACATACCTGCACAACCTGATCACTCGGGGCGCCGGTATGTCGACCGCGGCTCCGCGCATACGCAGTTCGGGGTGGGCCTGCTCGACGACGGCCTTGTCCTGGAGCACCAGAACGACGGCTCGGTTCAACGTCACCGTCGACAGCGGCTCGAAGCTCGCGTTCAGAACCAGCGTGTCCCGCATAACCAGCCCACCTCCCGTGTGCACCGGCCCACCCCATGGCGGGCTGGGATCAACTCTGGCCGTGCACGCCGAGATGGACAACGCAATATCTGCTGCTCCACAGGGGTGTCCCCGTGACCCCCGGCAACAAAAATGCCCGCCTCTGATCACGTCCAAGACCAGAGGCGGGCAAACGTTCGGTGAACGTCAGGGTTTGGCGGGCACCTCGTACTCACCGATCAGCTGGGCGCGCGCCAGTGTGTGGAACCGCAGGTTGAAACCCACGAAGGCCGGGCTGGCGTCCGCGTCCGCACCGAGCTTCTCCTGGTCCACGGCGTACACCGTGAACACATACCGGTGCGGCCCGTCCCCGGGCGGCGGCGCGGCACCGCCGAAGTCCTTCGTGCCGTAGTCGTTGCGCGCCTGTACGGCACCCTCCGGCAGCCCCTCGAACTTCCCGCTGCCCGCACCCGCCGGCAGCTCCGTCACCGACACCGGGATGTCGAACACGACCCAGTGCCAGAAGCCGCTCCCCGTCGGGGCGTCCGGGTCGTAGCAGGTCACGGCGAAGCTCTTGGTCTCGGGCGGGAAGCCCTCCCACCGCAGGTGCGGTGACGTGTTGCCGGCCGCGTAGACCTGAGCGTCCTTGAGCGTCGCGCCTTCCTCGACGTCCTCACTCGTGACCGTGAACGACGGCACAGGCGGATGGAAGTCGTGGGGGAGCGGCCGCCTCTTGAGCTCGGTCACCTCGGTACCTCCTGATCGGATGGTTCAGTGGGTTCCGAGCCTAGAACCAGTTGCGCTTGCTGCCGACCTCGGACAGCCACTGGTTGAGATACGCCACCCAGTCGGTGCCCTGGTAGTCGTGCAACCCCACCTGGAACGACCGGAAGGTGTCGCTGCCCTCGCTGAACAGCCCCGGCTTCTTGTCCATCTCGAGCACGACATCCATGGCCTGCTCGTCGGCCACGAAGCTCAACTCCACCTGGTTCAGCCCGCGGTACTGCTGCGGCGGAAGGAACTCGATCTCCTGATAGAACGGCAGCTTCTGGCGCGTACCCCGGATGTGCCCGCGCTCCATGTCCGCGTTCTTGAAACGGAAGCCCAGCTGGATGAAGGCGTCGAGAATCGCCTTCTGCGCCGGCAACGGATGCACGTTGATCGGGTCCAGGTCACCGGAGTCCACCGCACGCGCGATCTCCAGCTCGGTCGTCACACCGATGTGCATGCCACGCAGCGGCTGACCGTCGATCATCGTGATCGGCGTCTCCCAGGGGATGTCCAGCCCGAACGGCACCGCGTGCACGGCGTTCGCCTGCAGCTCGAAGGCACCGCCCAGCCGTACCTTCGTGAACTCGATGTCCTGCTTGTACTCGGTGTCCTGACCCTCGACCTCGACCTTGGCCTGCAGACCGACCGACAGCGCCTCGATCTGCTGACTGACGGACCCGCCCTGGATCCGCACCTCACCCTGGACGACACCGCCCGGAACCACGTTGACCTCGGTCAGCACCGTCTCGACCGAAGCGCCGCCGGCCCCCAGACTCGCGAGCAGCTTCTTGAACGCCATGTCTCTCCCTCGTTCACTAACGTCTCTGATCACTACAAACGCGATCCGACCGCGACCGGTTCCGCGCCCCACCCTGGCAAGGCGAACGTCCCCTGACCACCCCGCTGCACCCAGCCGTCTGCACTACCCTCGGACGGCATGATCGCGACCCCCGACCGTACGCCCCTGCCCCGGAGGTTCTTCGACCGGCCCGTACTGGACGTGGCCCCCGACCTCCTCGGCCGCTTCCTCGTGCGTACGACCCCGGACGGTCCGATCACCCTGCGCCTGACGGAGGTCGAGGCCTACGACGGCCCGAACGACCCCGGCTCCCACGCCTATCGTGGCCGCACGGCCCGCAACGACGTGATGTTCGGTCCGCCCGGCCATGTGTACGTCTACTTCACCTACGGCATGTGGCACTGCATGAACCTGGTGTGCGGCCCGGACGGACAGGCGAGCGCCGTCCTGCTCCGCGCCGGCGAGATCATCGAGGGCGCCGAGCTGGCCCGCAGACGTCGACTCTCGGCCCGAAACGACAAGGAACTGGCCAAAGGTCCCGCCCGACTGGCCACGGCCCTGGGCGTGGGACGCGCCCTGGACGGCACGGACGCGTGCGCCTCCGGCGAGACACCACTGAGGGTGCTCGCCGGCACCCCGGTCACCTCTGACCAGGTGCGTAATGGTCCCCGGACCGGCGTGGCCGGCGACGGTGGCAACGGGGACGTCCACCCCTGGCGCTTCTGGATCGCCAACGACCCCACGGTGAGCCCCTATCGGGCCCACGTCCCGAGGCGCCGCCGAAGTTGACTCGGCCCTCGAAGGTGCGTAACGTAGCCCGAGCCGCTGAACCGGGTACTGCGATTGCCAGCAGCCGGAGCGGCCAACCCACTACCTACGAGAACCCCTCAGCGGGGTCGATTCCGGTGTGCCTGCATGCCTGAATTCGAACCCGCAGAACCCCGATTATGAATCGGGCCGGGGAATCGGCTAACGTAGTGAATGTCGAAAGGCCGACGGGTGAAAGCCCACAAGCCCAAGACAAATCCCGCCGACCGGGAATCGGACCGGAAAAGATCTGATAGAGTCGGAAACACCGAAGGGAAGCGCCCGGAGGAAAGCCGCGAGAGAGTCTCTCGGGTGAGTACGAAGGAAGCGTCCGTTCCTTGAGAACTCAACAGCGTGCCAAAAATCAACGCCAGATATGTTGATACCCCGTCCATCGGACAGCCGATGGTCGAGGTTCCTTTGAAGAACACAGCGAG
>NZ_JBQQCE010000517.1:0-6854 GCF_052245645.1 Streptomyces sp. KR55
TCCGTGAGGCCGACTCCCGCCAGGGCACGGCTGCCCGCTACGCCCAGGTGAGCCAGCTGGGCGGGGCCCCGCGGTTCACCACGGCCGCCGGGCACAAAGCCTCTTTCGCCGTTCTCCCCGAGACGGTGGCACTGGCCGAGCAGATGTCGGCGGTCGACGAGGTGATGGTGATGCGGCGCGACACTCATCTCTTGTACCGCAACTACCTGACCGGCCTGGGGCGTTGGGACCGGAAACCCGCTGGCGACCTCGCCGTGATCGGGGAGCATTACCGCCCCTACACCGCCGAGGAGGCCGCGCAGTTCTGGGCGAATCAGCGCTGGCTGCACGCGGCGATGCCGCAGTACCGCGACGACCTTGTCGCGATCGCCGGGCTGGCATGCCCGCTGATGCCCGCCCAGCGGCTGCACCAACTCGACGTGCCTGCCCCCGCGGCCGCGCTGCCCGTGCCCGTCTAGACCTGCCGTACGGCACAGCGTCCACACCGGGTTCCGGGCCGTACGGCACGGTGTCCGCCGCGGCTACGCCTCGGGGCGCGGCTCAGTGGCTTCCAGCTCCTTCAGACGTGCGGCGTAGTCGGCGGCGATACGCGAGGTCTCCTCGGGCCCGGCGTCCCTCAGCCGGTGCTGGTCCTCCACGCACTCCTGCCGACGCGCCTTCAGCTCCTCAAGGCGCTGCTGGTCGCCCGAGCGCCGTGCGAGCAGCAGCGCCCGGCTGTACCAGGCGATGACGTTCCCCACGATCTCGTGCGCCACCTCATAGCCGGCGGCGTCGCCGCCGCCTGGGCCCGGGGCCGGCCCCGACGGGGGCTGCGGGTCGGGGGACGAGGGCGATGCGGAGTCATGCATGGGAGGACCACCTCAAGGTTGGGAACCATCAGCGAAGAGATCATTGTCGGGTGGGCTGGAGCCACGGCTGTGGCCGGCCACGGTACGCGGCATCATTGGGGTCGCAGATGATCACTTCTGGGGGGACCTCGTCACATGGCCGACCTTCGTGCGCTGTTCAGCTCCAATGACCCCGTGGGCAGCAACGAGGCGTTCACCAACCGCCAGAACCAGTGGAACCTCGTCGCCACCGCCATCGAGGAGCACCTGCGACACATCGCCGCCCCGGCCTTCGACGTTGAGGACCTCGAAGCCCCGCGCAACAACGTAATCACGTTTCATGGGGTGGGCGGCGTCGGCAAGTCGACCCTGCTGCGCAAGCTCGAAGCCTCGCTCACCGCCGCTGAACAGCGCCCCCAGCAGTGGGGTGCCCCCGCCTGGGCGGGCGAGAAGATCCTGCCCGTCCGCATCGACCTGGCCCGCTCGGCATCGACCGGTTCGGACTTCGAGCGTGTCGTGCTGACGATCCGGCTCGCCCTGGCCGCCGCCATCGGCCGCCCCCTGCCCAGCTTCGACCTGGCACTGCGCCGCTACTGGGACGCCCAGCACCCCGGTGAGCCGCTGGAGGAGTACGTCCGGCGCACCGGTCTGGTGGGGAAGTTCGGGCAGATGCTGCCGCAACAGATGCAGGCCGCGGTCAGCGAGACCATCGGTGCCCTGCAACTGCCCGGCCTGGTGGGCTCAGCAGTTGGGCAGGTCACCACGGCGCTCGTGCAGGCCCTGCGCGAGCGCCGCGAACGGGCGCGGGCCCTCGCCGGCTGCGCCCGCACCGCCGCCCTGCTGGAGGCCGAACCCGATTTGGAGGCGCTCTCCTTCTACCCGCACCTGCTGGCGTGGGAGATCAGCCGCCTGCCCGCCAAGAAGGCGACGGTGCCGGTCATCTTGCTGGACACCTTCGAGGACACCGGCGACCGCCACCGCGACACCGAGCGGCTCCTGCAACGCCTCGTGTGGCTCATGCCGAACTGCTTCTTCGTCATCAGCGGCCGCAACCGTCTGCCGTGGGCCGACGACGCCCTCCAGAGCCAGCTCGACTACACCGGCCCCGCCGCCTGGCCCGGCCTGGCCCCCCAGGTGGGGCAGCCGGCCCGGGCCGCCGGGCAGGGCGGCGCCCGCCAGCACCTGATCGGGGACTTCTCCCCGGAGGACTGCGACACCTACCTCACCCGCCGCCTCACCCAGGACGGCCAGCCGCTGATCGGTCCCGAGATCCGCGCCGTCATCACCCAGCGCTCGCACGGCCTGCCCCTCCACCTCGACCTGGCCGTCGCACGCTTCCTGGAGATCCGCCGCACCGGCCGCACCCCCACCCCCGCCGACTTCGACCACACCTTCCCCTCCCTCATCGCCCGCACCCTGTCCGACCTCACCGCCGACGAACGCCACGTCCTGCGCAGCGCCAGCCTGCTGGACGCCTTCGACCTGGACCTGGCCACCCACGCCGCAGGCCTCACCCACCAAGCAGCGGCGCGCAGGCTCATTGAGCGGCCCATGGTCACCGAGACCCTCTACGCGATCTGGCCCTACCACCTCCACGGCGCCATCCGCACCGCGCTACGCGCTGCCGACGACCGCACTGAGGACCGCTGGACCCCTGCCGACTGGCACCGGGCCGCCGAACGCGCCCTCGCCGCCCTCGGCCAGCAGTGGCAGGACGCCCACGCCCTCGTCCCCAGCCGGACCCTCCTCGTCGCGTGCCTGCGCCAAGGCCTGCGCTTGGCCCGCGACCACCACCTCGACGACCTCACCTGGCTCACCGACGCCGCCTACGCCTACACCGACGACTCCGTCTGGGAACCCGTTGCCCCACCCAGCAACACCGCGACCCCCTCCCCCAGCACCGAGCCGCAGCCGGGCCCGGACACGCCCGCCGACGCCCTGGCCGAACTCCTCGCCGCCATCTCCCGCCGCCAGCACGAGCACCGCGAACGCACCGCTGAGCGCCTCACCACCGTCCTGGGCACCGGCCTACTGTCCGGCGAACTTGCCGAACTCGCCCTGTACTACCGGGCCAAAGCCCACAAGGACCTCGGTCGCACCGACGCCGCGCTTGACGGCTACCGCCAGGTCGCCGACGCCGACGGCCGACTCGCGCTGCGCGCCCGCCGCGGCCTTGCCAACCTCGCCCGCATCCGCGGCGACTTCCCCGCCGCCCTCGCCGCCATCCCTACCCTGGGCTGGAAAGGCCGCCACCACCGCGTCCTGGGCCATATTCACTTGCCCCACGGCGACATGAACCGTGCCGTCGCCGCCTTCGAAGCCGCACGGACCGAAGCCGAACAGAACGACGCCCCGGGCGAGCGGGCCATCGCCCAGACCCTCCACGCCCTGGCCTGCGCCTTCATCGACCCGCTTCGCGCCGACGACGAACTCGCCCTCGCCCACCAGTTCCTCGCTCAGCTCGATCAACGGGCCACCACCCTCCTCGCCCAGGTCACCGCCCTCGTACGCGACGCCGGCACCGACCGCGACGTCACCGGCCGCGCCACCGTGCTGCGCACCGAGATCACTGTCGCCGGGCTCGCCTGGCTCACGCCGCTCCTGGAGACCGCTCTCGCCTTCCATCACGCCGTACGCGGCGCACAGGACGACCTTGCGGCCACCATCGACCGCCTGCGCGAGGAAACCGCGAACGGCGACTTCGCCTACTACGTCCCCATCGCAGCCGCCATGGGTGACCTGCCCCAGCCCACCGGCCCCGCCATACGCTGGCTCGACGATGAACCCACTGTCCGGGCCCGCTGGCGCGCCCTGGTCACCGCCCGCCAACACCGCCTGCGCGGCACCCAGTAGCAGCGCCGCGGTCGACGACCGCGCCCGCCTACCGCAGGGAGCCGACGTTGCCCACCGCACGTCTAGAGCCCCAGGTCACGCCGCGCTTCCAGGCTGTACTCGCGCAGCACCGAGCCTGATGGCGCTCTTGGAAGACGGCCAGGTGGTGCTCACCTCCGCCTCAGACGCGCTCAGTGGAATTCCCCACCTGCGCTTCGACCGAGGGAGGCGTCCGGCGCGTTCGACGCCACGGCTACGCTCACGGTGATCAACACAAGGTAGAAGGAGGTGCGCGTATGGATCTCGCCGGGAAGACGGTGGTGGTCACTGGGGCCGGGCGCGGGTTTGGGAGGGCGTTTGCCTTGAAGGCGGGCCTGTTGCGTGCCCGTGTGTTCGTGTCCGCTCGCACTCTGGCTGCTGCTCAGAGAGTGGCCGACGAGGTGGCGGCCAACAGCGGCGCGAGAGTCGACGCGTTCGCCTGTGATCTGGCTGATCCGGCCACCATACGGGCCTTCGCGGATGGCGTCGCCGCTCACGCCGACCGAATAGATGTGCTGATCAACAACGGTGCCCGCTACCTGGAGGGCCCCGACCTGTCGGACGCCGACGACGACGCGATCACCGACACCATCGCCTCCGGAGCCACCGGCACCCTGCTGACGGTCAAGCACTTCCTGGCCCTGCTACGCGCTTCCGAGGGCGCAGATGTGGTCAACCTGGTCTCCTCAGCCGCGGAAGCCCAGAACCACCGCTCCCAGGCGCACCCCGCGTTCTACGCGGCCAAGGCCGCTCAGGCCGGCTTCGCTGACGTCCTCTCTCATCAGCTCCGCCCCGAGGGCATCCGGGTCATCTCGCTGTACCCGCCGGATTTCACGGACGGTGACCCGCTTCACTCCACGTGGGAGCACGCCTCCCGGACCGCAGACGACCCGCTGACCGCCCAATCCGTGCTCGACTGCGTCCTTTTCGCGATCGGTCAACCGCGAGACTGCTTCATCCGCTCCTTCCACTTCGAACAGCTGTAGACCACCGGCGCGCACCCACGTCACCACGGCAGGACGCTCGCTCCTTGTCCGCAGGTGCAAGCACCTGAGGAGCGCGAGCAACCCTGGCCGTTTTCAAGGCTCTGTCCGCAGTTCCGTGATCCTCGAGCGCGTTGTGGCGTGGTCGGGTCCCGGCACATGCGATTCGATCGACTCTGGTTGATAGACAATCATCATGACCTACTACGCAGACCTGACTCCGTACACGTACGACAGGGACAATTGGGATCCAGAAGCGTCAGGCTGCTGGCGAGGTGTCCCGCTGCTGAACGTGGGCTGGCTCAGCCGCAGTAAGACCTACTCAAAAGGGGCACCACCTTCGGGGTTGGTAGACGCGCTGCAGCGTATGACTCAGACGCATCGGGCCCAGCAGACGCGCGGCTATCACTTCTGCCCTTGGTGTGCCTCGAGACTGCTCGGACCGCGGGGCGACAGTCCACGGGGCAGTTCAGAGATACGCGTCATGGGGAACGGCGTCGCCTACGCTGCTCCTGAGCTGGTTGCTCACTATGTCGAAGCCCACAGCTACTTGCCGCCGACCGATTTCGTACATGCTGTGCTGTCGCCTGGTGCCTTCTCCTGACCCCGGGACTCATGGGTGGGTGAGGACGCGGGTCCGAAGGAGTGCGTACGAGGCCCGGCCATACATCGCTCTCTTGAGCGTTTTCACCCGGTTCACGTGTCCCTCGACGACGCCGGAACTCCACGGCAGGGTGAGGCCAGGGTGACGGCGTCGAGGTCCTGGCGGAGGAAGCTGGCGAAGCCCTGCACCGGCTTCGGGGCGTCATGCTCGGCCTGCCGGATCCACTCCAGCAGCAGGTATCCACGCCGATGACGGACCAGGTCGGCGAAGGCGCGGGCGAGGTCGCAGGCCCGGGTGATGTCCGGGCAGGCGAGCCGGACCTGAAGCAGCCGCTGGTCCTGGCTCTCCGTGAGAGTCTCGCGGGGCCGCATGATCCAGGAGGTGATCTTGCGGGGGCTGGGGATATCGGCTCGGATCGGTTCGGCGGTGCCCGCACGGAGGGCGGCGAGGTGTTTGCGGACTGCCTGGCGGCTGCCCCGGTAGCCGCGTTCGTGGATCTCGTGGAAGAGGCGGTGCCGCCGTGCTGGATTCCAACTTCTTCGCAAACGAGTTCTACTGTCGTGAGGCGAGTAAAGCGCCATCGGTCGGAGCAGGCACACGCTCGACGCATGACGTGTGCTCAGTGAGGTTTTCTCAGTGAAGATCACTTCCAGTGGCGGTTGAGGGCAAGGGCGGCGCGGGCTATGGCGCCGATACGGCTGGGGCTGAGGGTGACGCGCTTGAGCGTGCGCCAGCGTTCTTTGAGTTCGGCAGCGGTGCGCTCACCGAGGGCGCGGAGGTCTCTGACCAGGCAGTTCGTGGTGCGGGTGTCGGTGTCGAGGGCTTGTTCCGGCTTCCCCTTCGGGCGGCGGACCGGGACGCGGATGCCGATGCCGGCGCCGATGTGTCCCTTGTCGGCCAGGGTGGGCAGGCCGTCTGCGGCTGCCTTGTACAACGCGGGCAGGACGTGCAGCCGGGCGGCGGTGATGTCCGGGGTGGAGCCCGGCTCGACATCGGAGACCCACAGCGGGGTGCCGTCCGGGGCGGACAGGAACTGGACGTTGCCGCCGAAGCTCTTGTGTTTCTGGCTGAACCACAGGTCGTTGCCGTTGTCCCGAGTGCCGGCCAGGCGGTCGCTCTCGATGAGCATGCCGTCGAGGATCACGTGACTCATCTCCTCCTCGCGGCAGCGGTCCAACACCTCGTGCAGATCGGGTGCTTGGGCGGCGAGGATGTCGATGCCCTCGTGCAGGTAGCGATAGCTGGTGGCCTGGGAGATGCCAGCGTCCCTGGCCAGGCAGTGCACGCAGCCCCGCTCACGGAACCAGCGCAGCACGAGGACCGCCTGCCGGAACGTGCCCAGTGCGCGCGAGCCCCGCGGGGTGCCCAGACGACGGCGATGGGCGGCAAGCAGCCGGGAGAGGTGCACCACGATGTGGCGCGGGACATCGAGCGTGGCAGCATAGTACTCCAGCCGTAGTTCGTGATCTCGATCGTGAGGGGCGCCGAGGAGGCAGCTGGCAGCGTCGATCATCTGGACGAGACCGACCACGCCGTCGCGGGCGTCCGTTTCCTTCTCCGCCTACCCGA
>NZ_JBQQCE010000518.1:0-6847 GCF_052245645.1 Streptomyces sp. KR55
CGATGATGTCGCGGTAGGTGCGCACCGCCTCGGGGCCGAACTCCGGGAGGTACAGCACCAGGGCGATGGAGAACTCGGGTACCTCGTACAGCTTCAGGGTGAGGGCCGTGGCGATGCCGAAGTTGCCGCCGCCGCCGCGCAGGGCCCAGAACAGGTCCGGGTTCTCGTCGGCGTTGGCGTGGACCTGTTCGCCGTCCGCGGTGACCAGCTCGACGCCGAGCAGGTTGTCGACGGCCAGGCCGCAGGAGCGCTCCAGCCAGCCGCTGCCGCCGCCGAGGACGAAGCCGCCGACGCCGGTCGTCGAAGCCCGTCCGCCCGTCGTCGCCAGGCCGTACGGCTGCGTCGCGCGGTCCAGGTCGCGCATCGTGGCGCCGCCGCCGATCCGGACCGCCTCGGCCGCCGGATCGACGGTGACGTCGTGCATCCGGCGCAGGTCGACGACCAGTCCGGAGTCGTTCGTCCCCATACCCGCGACGCTGTGACCGCCGCCGCGCACCGCGATGTTCAGGTCCAGGTCGCGTCCGAAGCGCACGGCCCGGACGACATCGGCCTCGTGCGCGCACTGCGCGATCACGGCCGGCCGACGGTCGATCATGGCGTTGAACACGGCTCGGGTGTCGTCGTAGCCCGGATCCCACGGGGCGAACACATCGCCGTCGAGATCGTCACGGAGCGCAGCGAGGGCCGCGTGAGCCTTGGAGGACATGGCCGCCCCCTTCCGGCGAAGGGCGCATGCGCTTCCAGCCTAGGCCGGGGCGGCCCGTCGGTCCTTTCCGGCCTTCCGGCCGGCTCTCAGCCCCCGTACGCCCCCGAGGCCGTCAGGCGCAGTGCCGTGTCGATGAGCGGGACGTGGCTGAAGGCCTGCGGGAAGTTGCCGACCTGGCGCTGCAGGCGCGGGTCCCACTCCTCGGCGAGCAGACCGAGGTCGTTGCGCAGGGAGAGCAGCTTCTCGAACAGCTTGCGGGCCTCGTCGACGCGGCCGATCATCGCCAGGTCGTCCGCCATCCAGAACGAGCAGGCCAGGAAGGCGCCCTCGTCGCCGGGGAGACCGTCGACGCCCGCGTCCTCGCCCTGCGTCGGGTAGCGCAGGATGAAGCCGTCCGGCGTGGACAGCTCGCGCTGGATGGCCTCGATGGTGCCGATCACGCGCTTGTCGTCCGGCGGCAGAAAGCCCATCTGCGGGATCAGCAGCAGCGAGGCGTCCAGCTCCTTCGAGCCGTACGACTGCGTGAAGGTGTTCCGCTCCTTGTCGTAGCCCTTCTCGCACACGTCCCGGTGGATGTCGTCACGCAGCTCGCGCCAGCGCTCCAGCGGGCCGTCGGCGTCGCCGGACTCCAGCAGCTTGATCGTGCGGTCGACGGCGACCCACGCCATGACCTTGGAGTGCACGAAGTGGCGGCGCGGGCCGCGCACCTCCCAGATGCCCTCGTCCGGCTCCTGCCAGTGGTCCTCCAGGTAGCGGATCAGCTTCAGCTGGAGCAGCGAGGCGTAGTCGCTGCGGGCCAGGCCCGTCATGTGGGCCAGGTGCAGGGCCTCGGTGACCTCGCCGTACACGTCGAGCTGGAGCTGGTGTGCGGCGCCGTTGCCGACCCGCACCGGGGCGGAGTTCTCGTAGCCGGGCAGCCAGTCCAGCTCTGCCTCGCCCAGCTCGCGCTCGCCGGCGATGCCGTACATGATCTGCAGGTTCTCGGGGTCGCCGGCGACCGCGCGCAGCAGCCACTCGCGCCAGGCGCGGGCCTCCTCGCGGTAGCCGGTGCGCAGCAGCGAGGACAGGGTGATCGCGGCGTCCCGCAGCCAGGTGTAGCGGTAGTCCCAGTTGCGTACACCGCCGATCTCCTCCGGCAGCGAGGTCGTCGGTGCCGCGACGATGCCGCCCGTGGGCGCGTACGTCAGGGCCTTCAGCGTGATCAGCGAGCGGACCACCGCCTCGCGGTACGGGCCGTGGTACGTACAGTGCTCCACCCACTCGCGCCAGAAGTCCTCCGTCGCCTCCAGCGACTGCTCCGGCTCCGGCAGCGGCGGGGGCTCGCGGTGCGAGGCCTGCCACGAGATGGTGAACGCGATCCGGTCGCCCGGCGCGACCGTGAAGTCGGCGTACGTGGTCAGCGCCCTGCCGTACGTCTCGGCGGATGTGTCGAACCACACAGAGTCCGGACCCGCGACCGCGACCGTGCGCCCGTCGTGCTTGTGCACCCACGGGACGATCCGGCCGTAGGAGAACCGCATCCGCAGCGCCGAGCGCATCGGCACCCGACCCGAGACGCCCTCCACGATCCGGATCAGCTGCGGCGCGCCGTCCCTGGGAGGCATGAAGTCGATCACGCGGACCGTGCCGCGCGGGGTGTCCCACTCCGACTCGAGGATCAGCGAGTCGCCGCGGTAGCCGCGCCGGGCCGCCGTCGGGGGCTCGGCGTCGGCCGCGTGCGCAGGGCCGATCCGCCAGAACCCGTGCTCTTCGGTGCCCAGCAGACCGGCGAAGATGGCATGCGAGTCGAAGCGGGGCAGGCACAGCCAGTCGACTGTGCCGTCCCGGCAGACCAGGGCAGCGGTCTGCATGTCTCCGATGAGTGCGTAGTCCTCGATACGCCCGGCCACGTGCAACTCCAGTCGAACGGCCACGTAGCCCCACAGGGGGCTTTCGCTAAAGCGGTCAGGGGGTTGTTGTAATGCGTCGTTGAACTGTGAAGTAAAACCGTCGCTCTGCCCAGAGGCAAAACGACCGTCGTCGCTCAACGAACTGACGAGCTCTTGTTGTTCCGGTGCGTACGGGCGGGGGTGGTGCCGTGGTGCCGGCGGGCTCGGCAGCGAGTGTCCGAGCAGGATACGACGCACGTAGATGAACTGCGTGCCGCTCCGGGCAACGCGCATGCGCCGAACGAGTGAGCACCGGGTGAGAAACGCGTGAGCGGTACATGTCCGTGGCGGACTGTGCGCGGAGCGTGGCCGGGAGCCATCGGGCCGTGGCGCTGATACCCTGGTAGCCCGTGGACCGGTGGGCAAGAAACCCCCGAACCGCAGCGACGGCTCCTCCAGAAACCCGGGATCTCCGGGCCGGACAGCCGCACCGCACTCCAGATCGCGACCACGGGAGCCTCCTCTTGGCCATGCCGCCCGCTGCTTTTCGAAACAGCACAGCCACGACGACCAAGCACATCTTCGTCACCGGGGGTGTCGCCTCCTCGCTCGGCAAGGGCCTGACCGCCTCCAGCCTGGGCATGCTGCTCAAGGCCCGGGGCCTGCGCGTCGTGATGCAGAAGCTCGACCCGTACATCAACGTCGACCCGGGCACGATGAACCCCTTCCAGCACGGTGAGGTGTTCGTCACCAACGACGGCGCCGAGACCGACCTGGACATCGGCCACTACGAGCGCTTCCTCGACCGCGACCTGGACGGCTCCGCCAACGTCACCACGGGTCAGGTCTACTCGACGGTGATCGCCAAGGAGCGCCGCGGCGAGTACCTGGGCGACACCGTCCAGGTCATCCCGCACATCACCAACGAGATCAAGAACCGCATCCGCCGCATGGCCGCCGAGGACGTGGACGTCGTCATCACCGAGGTCGGCGGCACGGTCGGCGACATCGAGTCGCTGCCGTTCCTGGAGACCGTCCGCCAGGTCCGTCATGAGGTCGGCCGCGACAACGTCTTCGTCGTGCACATCTCGCTCCTGCCGTACATCGGCCCCTCGGGAGAGTTGAAGACGAAGCCGACCCAGCACTCGGTTGCGGCCCTGCGCAATATCGGTATCCAGCCGGACGCCATCGTGCTGCGCTGCGACCGCGAGGTGCCGACCGCGATCAAGCGGAAGATCTCGCTGATGTGCGACGTCGACGAGGCCGCGGTCGTCGCGTGCCCCGACGCGCCCTCCATCTACAACATCCCCAAGGTCGTGCACTCCGAGGGCCTGGACGCCTACGCCGTCCGCCGCCTCGACCTGCCGTTCCGCGACGTGGACTGGACGACCTGGGACGACCTGCTCGACCGCGTCCACAACCCGCAGCACGAGATCAACCTCGCCCTCGTCGGCAAGTACATCGACCTGCCCGACGCCTACCTCTCGGTCACCGAGGCGCTGCGCGCGGGCGGCTTCGCCAACAAGACCCGCGTCAAGATCAAGTGGGTCGCCTCCGACGACTGCAGGACCCCGGCCGGCGCCGCCGAGCAGCTCTCCGACGTGGACGCGATCTGCATCCCCGGCGGCTTCGGCGACCGCGGCGTCTCCGGCAAGGTCGGCGCCATCCAGTACGCCCGCGAGAACAAGATCCCGCTGCTCGGCCTCTGCCTCGGCCTGCAGTGCATCGTGATCGAGGCGGCCCGCAACCTCGCCGACATCGCCGACGCGAACTCGACGGAGTTCGACGCGGCGACGGCCCACCCCGTCATCTCCACCATGGCCGAGCAGCTCGACATCGTCGCGGGCGAGGGCGACATGGGCGGAACGATGCGCCTGGGCATGTACCCGGCCAAGCTCGCCGAGGGCTCCATCGTGCGTGAGGTGTACGACGGCAAGGAGTACGTCGAGGAGCGGCACCGGCACCGCTACGAGGTGAACAACGCCTACCGCTCCGAGCTGGAGAAGAAGGCGGGCATCCTCTTCTCGGGCACCTCGCCGGACGGCAAGCTCGTCGAGTACGTGGAGTACCCGCGCGAGATCCACCCCTACCTGGTCGCCACCCAGGCGCACCCGGAGCTGCGCTCGCGGCCGACCCGGCCGCACCCGCTCTTCGCCGGGCTCGTGAAGGCCGCGGTCGAGCGGAAGAATTCGAAGTAACACACCAGTTGTACGGTGGCCGGGGTGCATACCTTCAAAAGGTGGGCACCCCGGTTTTCTCTTGTACGCCGGTTTCTCTTGTACGGGGATTCTTTGCACGTGGAAGGACAGGGCATGACGATCAAGGACACCCCGGAGGAGTGGGAGATCCGGGCCACGGACACCCCCTTCGTGGGCAACAAGACCTCCGTCCGTACCGACGACGTGGTCATGCCCGACGGCACCGTCGTACGCCGCGACTACCAGGTGCACCCGGGCTCGGTGGCGGTCCTCGCCCTCGACGAGGCCGGCCGCGTGCTCGTCCTGCGCCAGTACCGCCATCCCGTGCGCCACAAGCTCTGGGAGATCCCGGCCGGGCTGCTCGACGTCCCGGGCGAGAACCCGCTGCACGCCGCCCAGCGCGAGCTCTACGAGGAAGCGCACGTCAAGGCCGAGGACTGGCGGGTGCTGACCGACGTCTACACCACGCCCGGCGGCTGCGACGAGGCCGTGCGGATCTTCCTGGCCCGGGGCCTGTCCGACGCCGACGGCGAGCGCTTCGAGGTCGAGGACGAGGAGGCCGACATGGAGCTCGCGCGCGTGCCGGTCGAGGAGCTCGTACGTGGCGTGCTGGTCGGCGAGCTGCACAACACCTGCCTGGTCGTGGGTGTCCTCTCGCTCGTCGCCGCCCGGCAGGGCGACGGCCTCGACGCGCTGCGCCCGGCGCAGGCGCCGTGGCCCGCGCGTCCCTTCGAGTCCTGAACGCGCATATGGCGCCTGCGGTGTCCCCCGGTGTGACGATCGCCTGATCCGATCGGGGGACGTCCCCGCCGTGCTCCACACGGTTCGTCGCAGAGCGTGAACTAGGCTCTGTAAGCGCCCGAACCGGAGTCCCGGCGGGATGTGTGCGGTGCGGTGGGACGGGAGTGTGGCCCGTGACGGATCAGGCGGTGGACACGGACGGCGTGCAGGTGTCGGGGCGCACGTCGGCGGAGAGCCAGTTCCTGGGCCGTACACGGGAGTTGAAGGAGCTGCGCGCCGACATCGAGCGTGCGGGACTGGACACCCTCTCCGGCCGGAAGGCACCACGCGCGCGCGTGCTCCTCATCGCGGGCAGACCCGGCTCCGGCCGTACGGTGCTGGCCGAGGAACTGGTACGTCAGGTCGCGGAGCGTTACCACGACGGGGTACTGCGGGCACGGCTCAGCGAACCCGACGGCACCCCCGTCCCCACCGAGCGCACCGCCCGCGAACTGCTGTCCGCCCTGGACCTGCCGACCCCGCCCGGCGCCGCCGAGGACGACCTCGCGGCGGCGCTCCGCGAGGCCCTGACCGGCCGCCGGGCCCTGCTCCTGCTGGACGACGCGGCCGCCGCCGGGCAGGTCGACGCCCTGCTGCCGGACACCCCGGACTGCCTGGTCGTCGCCGTCTCCCAGGGCCCGCTGACCGGGATCTCGGACGTCCGCCCCTGCACCCTCGGCGGCCTCGACACCAAGTCCGCCGTCGAGCTGCTGTCCCGGCTCACCGGCTCCGTCCGGATCACCGTCGACCCGCGGGCGGCCGAGGGGCTCGTCGAGGAGTGCCAGGCCCAGCCGACCGCGCTGGCGCTGGCCGGGGGCTGGCTCGCCGCCCGCCCCAAGGCGGCCGTCGCCGACCTCGCCAAGCAGCTGCGCGCCGAGGGCGACGAGGGGACCCCGCTCGGCCGGGTCTTCCGGCTCGTGTACGCGTCCCTGCCGGGTCCCGCCGCCCGGATACTGCGACTGCTCACCCTGGCCCCGACCGGGTACGTCGACCCGCACACCGCCTCCGCGCTCGCCGGCTGCTCGGTCAGCGGCGCCCGCACCACCCTGGACGGCCTCGTCGCCATCGGTCTGCTGCGGGCGGTGGACTCGCCGCTGCCGCAGTACGAGGTGCCGGGCTGTCTGCACCCCTTGCTGCGCGATCGCATCGAGGCTCAGGACCGCCCGGCCGAGCTCCAGCTGGCCCGCGCCCGGATGCTGGAGCGGATGGTCCGGCTGCTGCAGTCGTGCCGGGCCATCACCGAGACCGACAACCCGCAGGCGCGTGAGGCGATGTTCGGCATGCCGCGTTCCCGG